>CAVCWN010000121.1:0-4800 GCA_963605975.1 Desulfovibrionaceae bacterium
GCTCAGCTTTGCTTCGCACGCACTTCGTGCTCACTACCATCGCGGCTAGGCGCCTTCTAAATTCGAATTGCAAAAAGTAAAAAGAATTTAAAATTTAAAAAGCAAAATCTTTTTTTTAAAAGACATCTCTTTTGTCACCAGCCTAGCCGGTCCTGAAAGGGCGAAGTCCCACACGGTAAAGACGTGTAGGATGAGCGATAGCGGTATTTGCAACAAGCACGAATGTGCGCCGTTTCTAGCAAGGCTGCAAGGACCGTTTAACAAAAGGCGGTATGCTTCAAAAAAATAAAAATTTATTTTTGCAAAATGTCCACAATGTGGGACGAGGCGCCAAAAAGTTCGGGGCGCAGGCATGTGGCAAAATGGTAGTCCAGAAAATGAGCAAAAGTTTTTTCGTCCATAGCGTTCAGCGTCTGCCGCATGTAGTCGCTGGGACCGTCTGCTGCAAAACGCGTTTTTAATTTAAGGCCGCTTTCTTTTTCCATGGCGTCCAAATCTTCCAGGCGAAGGTAAACGTACAAATCTTTTTCCGTGGGAATTTGTTTAAAGTCCGCAGTCAAAGTTTTTGCTTCAAGACATTCTTCTATATGATTTTGTTTAAAACAATAAGTCAAAACACTGTACTCGTTCATCAAATACTGGACAAAAATCAAACCGTCTTTTTTGGTAATGCGACAGGCTTCGCTAAAGGCTTTAAGGCGTTCTTCTTTTTTTAAAAGGTGGTACATGGGGCCAAAGACAAGCGTTATGTCAAAAGTTTCGTCCGGTAAAAAATGTAAATCCATGGCGTTACCGGGCCAGCACTTTACATTTGCGTGTTTACTTTCCAGAATTTTCAAATTGTGGTCCACCAGTTCTACGGCGGTCACATCGTGGCCTTCCTGGGCAAGGGCTACTGAATAGCGGCCTGTTCCGGCTCCTATGTCTGCGATTTTTACTTTTTGCCCCTGTACAATATTTTCGTGAATGAATTTCATGGTGGTTTTAAATTCCACAATTCCGTGGCGGGTAGTCAAACGGTGGTCTTCTTTGAATTTTCCGTAGTACTTTTCTAGTGGCGTCATAGACAAAAGTTAGCACGAATTTACATAGATTGCAAACATTTGCGAGAAAAGTTATATTTTTCAAAACAAAGAAAGAGGATGGAAAGGCTGATGACACTAGCTTCTTATTTTGCCCTTGGCATTTTCGCAGTGATGTTCATTTTGGTTGTTACAGAAAAAATTGAACGTCACTTTGTTACTCTGGGCTGTGGACTTTTAACAATTGTTTTGGTTTTTGGCTTTTGCATGAAAAGTCCCCAGGCTATTTTAGAAACGCTCAACGTAAAAAATATTTTTACAAGAGCTTTCTGGTATTCCGCAGGTCAATCTTCAGAAACTTCCAGCGGCATCAACTGGGAAACAATTATTTTTATTGCCGGCATGATGATTATGGTAGAAGGTATGGCCAGGGCAGGATTTTTCAGATGGCTTTGCATGCGGTTGGCAAAAATGGTTCACTACAGGGTACTTTCCATTTTCGTTACTTTTATGATTATGTCTTTCGTGCTTGCCATGTTCATAGACAGCATAACAGTCATTTTGTTTTTGGCAGCGGTCACTGTAGAATTAAGTCAGCTTTTAAAATTCAACCCTGTCGCAATGATTCTTTCGGAAATTTTTTGCGCCAACTTGGGCGGTTCTGCCACAATGTGCGGTGATCCTCCAAACATCATAATCGGAACTTCACTGGGATTTTCTTTTGCAGACTTTATTACAAACACTGGTTTTATTGCCTTAATCGCTTTAATTTTTTCCGTTTTATATTTTTTGCTTTTGTGCCACAAGGAATACAAAAATGCCGGAAAGAATGTGGACACTTCTAAATTTCCAAGTCCTGCTTCTGCCATTACGGACAAAAAATCTTTTGTAATCAGCACAGTGATTTTTTTGCTGGCGGTGGGACTTTTGGTCAGCCACGCCCAGACAGGTCTTACTGTTGCAACAATCGGGGCTGGCATTGCCTTACTTACATTGATTACTTCTTTTAAACATATCCCGCAAATTCTTAAAAAGGTGGACTACAAAACCCTGCTCTTTTTTATAGGATTGTTTGTTGTGGTAGGCGGCCTTGAACAAACTGGCATTTTAAAAGTAATTGCAAACTTCATTGGAAAAATTTCAGGCGGCAATGTTTACATAATGATTGCAATCATCATCTGGGTTTCTACAGTTGCCAGCGCCTTTATAGACAACATTCCTTTTGCAGCCACAATGATTCCTGTAATCCAGGCATTGAACATTTCTACCGGCGTGCCACTTTCTACCCTTGCATGGGCCCTTTCTATGGGAACAGACATTGGAGGAAGCGCAACCCCTATTGGTGCCAGCGCCAACGTTGTAGGAACATCAGTCGCAGCAAAAGCAGGTCACCCGGTTGGCTGGGGCAGGTACTGCAAACTTTGTGCTCCGGTAACAGTGCTTGTTATGATTATAAGCACTGCAATTATTTTTATTCGCTATCTGTAAGGAATTTTTTTGGGGAATTTTAGAAATATTTTCTTTCTTCCCCAAAATGATTAAGGGCAGCCTTAGAAAATTACAGGTTTTGAAGGTCCCCTTAAAAAAATCATTTTAAATTTTTCTTTACGATTTTGCATTGGAGTGGATATAATGAAATTTAATATGGACAAGCAATTAATAATTTGTATTGGCCGCGAGTACGGCAGTGGTGGTCACGAAATTGCAGAAAAGCTTTCTAAAAAACTTGATTTGCCTTTTTATGACAGAAATCTTTTGGAAGAAGTTGCAGCAACAAAAGATGTTGATGTAAACGAAATTTGTAACTACGACGAAAAACCAAAAAACCGCATTTTCAGCAGAACTGTCCGGGGCTTTAACAATTCCCCAGAACAAAATATTGCGGAAATGCAGTTTGCCCTTTTAAAATCAAAGGCTGCAGACGGAGATTCTTTTGTAATCGTAGGCCGTTGTTCCGCAGACCTCTTTGAAGGACTGGCCCCTTATGTTTCCATTTTTATTCATGCTGACGATGAGACAAGGATTCAGCGCATTATGGAACGCCGCAACTTTGACCACAGAAAAGCCAAAATCGCAATCGAACGTCATGACAGAAAAAGAAGACAGTACCACAACAGCTTTTGCCAGAAAAAATGGGGCGAAACAAAAAGCTACGACTTGTGCATAAATTCTTCCACCCTGGGCATAGACAAAAGTGTAGACTTGATTCTTGATTTTATTGAAAAACTTTAAGCACTAAAAAAAAGCCCTTTTAACAGGCAAAAAAAAATGTCAGACCAAAGATTAATTCTTTGGTCTGACCAGTGCTGCCCAAAATAAGCAGCAGCCCCCCAATGTTCAAGACAACTTTTATAAAGTCAGCCATTTCCAGCCGGATAATTTTTTTTTGAAGCGAAGGTGCGTTTATGAAAGGAATATTTCTTTCATAAACAGAGCTCCTCTTGGTAGAAAAGCGCATTTCGTAAACAGGCGCCCCGCTTTACGAATGGCGTATTTCTAACATAAACAGTGCCTCTTTTGCCAGAAAAGCGCATTTCGTAAACATGCGCCACGCTTTACGAAACAGACATTTCTACCACAAGCAGTGCCCCTTTTGCCAGAAAAGCGCATTTCGTAAACATTCACTCTCCCCAAAAGCGCATTTCGAAACCATCCACCCATCTCCAGACAAAAGCCCCATTCGAAAACATGCACCGCCGCTTTACGAATGGCGTATTTCTAACATAAACAGTGCCTCTTTTGCCAGAAAAGCGCATTTCGTAAACATGCGCCACGCTTTACGAAACAGACATTTCTACCACAAGCAGTGCCCCTTTTGCCAGAAAACCCCATTTCCTAACCATTCACTCCCCTTCAGTCACCGCCCTTTCATCCTGCCTTAAAACCGGATTTTCCAAAGACAAATCGCCTTCCTTAATCCAGCCAATGCGGCGGAAAAGTTTTCCCAAAAAGAAGCAGATAAGGGCCGGCAAAACAAAAGAAATCAAAATCAAGCCCAGCCAGTCCATCAAGCCCGGCACAATCGCCTTAGCCCCATGTTCGAGGGCTGTAGCAGAAGGCTCCAGCCAGCCGCTTATTACACCAATTTGACCTACAAGGCCGCAAGTTCCCATGCCAGAAGAAACAGCAGCCCCATTCATTTCGATTTTAAAAAGGCATGTAGCCAAAGGCCCCGTAACCGCGCTGGCAAGAATCGGAGCAATCCACACTTTTGGATTTTTAATGATATTTGGCATTTGCAGCATAGAAGTGCCCAGCCCCTGTGAAATAAGACCAGAAGCCCTGTTTTCCTTAAAACTCAAAATTGCAAATCCCACCATTTGAGCGCAGCAACCAGCCAAAGCCGCCCCGCCCGCAAGACCGGTCAAACCCAAAGCCGCACAAATAGCCGCAGAAGAAATTGGCAAAGTAAGGGCAATTCCCACAACCACAGAAATAATTATTCCCATCCAGAAAGGCTGCAAAGTCGTTGCCCACATAATCAAATTTCCCAAGGAAGAAGCCGCCAGCCCAATCCACTTGGCCAGCAAAAGAGTCAAAAGGGAACCAGACAAGATGGTCACTAAAGGAGTCACAAGAATATCAACTTTAGTTTTTTTGCTGACAAGAGCCCCCAGTTCCGCAGAAACAATGGCAATCACCAAAACGGCAAAAGGACCGCCCGCCCCGCCAGTCACATTGGCAGCCGCACCAACAGCCACTTGCGAAAACAGCACCAAAGCCGGCACCTTCATGGCATAGCCAATACCCACAGCCATAGCCGCGCCAACCACATGAC
>CAVCWN010000122.1:0-4962 GCA_963605975.1 Desulfovibrionaceae bacterium
AGGATGCCGTCCGTCATGATTTTAATTTTTGTAGTAGAGTCAGTCTTGTCTTCAAAACGCATTTTGTAACCGACAAGGCCTGGGTAAGAAGTGTTGAGCTGTTTTGCAATAAATTCTGAAACGCTTAAAGCCGCAATTCTTCTAGGCTGGGTAACTGCTATAATTCCATTTTGACTGTAAAGGGCTTCGTGAAGAATTACAGGGATTTGTGTTGTTTTACCGCTGCCAGTTGGACTTTGCACAACAACAACCTGGTTGTTTTTTACTGCTTCAAGAATTTTTTCCTTTTGTTGATAAACCGGAAGACTTTTGTAATCAATTGCCATTTCTATTTCCTAAAAATATTGGGAGCTCCTAAAAATTACAATTCTTAAGTGCTGGCCTGTTTTAAAAATTTTAAAAGTTAAAGGGCTTTTTGCCTCTTAAAAAAAACTTTCAACGCTTTTCTAGAGACACTCTTAAAAAATAAAAAAGCCGTCTGTAAAAAAAACAGACAGCCTATTTTAGCGCATTTATCCTTATTTGTCTCCTTTTGACTTGATTTTGTCAAAATCTTTTTGGTCACATTCAAGGTGACTTTCTAATTCTTCAGGCCAGTCGTTGCCATTTAAGTATTCGCTCAATTCAGAAATTTTATCTGTAAAATCTGTTAACTTTTCAACAATAATTTCTGCCAAAGGGGCATCTTCGTCATCGGGGGGCAAATTTTTTGCAAGGGCTTCCATACTGGCTAAAATTAAATCCAGTTCGTCTAAAGTAAAATCAATTTTTATTTTTTCCATAAGAACCTCTTTTTTATAAGGTACCCAAAAGATTAAAATTTTGGGGTAACCTAAGTGAGCCTCTAAAAATTGAAATTTTTAGAGATACCCCTAAGTATTAAAAAATTTTATACAAGCCGGGAATTTTTAAAAATGAAGGATTTTCGGCCAAAATCTGCAACTTGATTGTATTAAACATTACAATTTTGCAGTGAAGGGTTAAATCAGTTTTCAGCATTTCAACTTCTTCTTTTTTTAGTGATGACAAATAGTCAAAGCAGTTAAAAAATGCGTCAGAAAAATCTTCATCATTTATGGGGAGGGGGGAGCCTTGATTTTTAAAAAATGTATTTTCAACTAAGTTATAAGATTTAATAAAATTGTCCATACTTTTTTTATCGGAAATAAAATCTTTTGCCTAAGTGATTTTTTCTGTGGAAAGGGAGAAAGGGGCTTTCTCTTTATAAAAGAAATATTTCTTTCCAAAAGATGCCTAGCCAGCCGTGGAAGCCCGTAGTCACCCGCGACAGAGGCGCGGGTGATGAGCGATAGCGAAGGCTGGAAGGGCTGTTGAAGGAAAGACCGTATGCTTCCTATAAAAAAGAAAAATAAAAAAATACAACTTGTTTATTATTTTAAAGTGTTTTATACTATATTTTGTAAAATCAAAAATAAAAGGCGCCGCTTTGGGGTTAGGCCACGGCATGCGGTGAAAAGGAGATAAATATGAGTCCTGATGAAGTTCTCGCTTCTGTTGTTGATGCAGGCTTTGTTGCAAAGCTGGACGGTTCAAAGGTTCTTGTGGACCTTGATGCTTCAAAGGCATCCAGCGGTGCTTCTGATATAAGTGAAGCTCTTGCAAATTTAAAGTCATGGTGCGACGGTAATGGTCTTTCTGGAAGTGAAGCTGGAAACATTTTTACTATCGGCTAAAAAATTTTCTAAAAAGATTTCATTTGTCGTTTTAAGGCTGCTTTGGCGGCCTTTTGTTTTTTAAAGAAGGGCTTTTTCTAAACGGCGGATGCTTTCTTTTATATTTTCCTTTTCCAGGGCGGAATAATTCAGGATGAAGGTCAAAGTGTTTTTTTCCACTTTTTCTTTTTTGTAGTAGTATTCGCTTAACAAAGGAATTTTTATTTTTTCTTTTTTTAGTTTTAAAAGGATTTTACTTTTTTCAAGATTTTCTTTTTTTACTTCCAGCAAAAAGTGTAAGCCGGCTTCCTCTTCGTGTATGCTGGTGATTTTTGAAAGGGGGCTTTTGTTTATGCATGAAATTATTTCGTTTCGGATTGTTTTGTAGTAATTTTTCATTTTGATGATGTGCTTTGAATAAAATCCTTGGCCAATAAAATTTGCAAGTGCCATTTGTTCAAAAACGGAAACCTGGCAGGAATAGGAAGTGAATTTTTTTTCAAAGATTTTTAATAATTCTTCCGGTAGAATCATGTAGGAAATTCTAAGGGAAGGGGAAAGTGTTTTTGAAAATGTGTTTATGTAAATGACTTTTGATTCTTTTGGGGAAAGGCTTTTGTCCATGGAATAGAGGCTGGTGATTGGTTTTGAATTAAAGCGGAACTCACTGTCATAGTCATCTTCGATTATAAAATTTTTTTTACTTTTTCTGGCCCAGTTTAAAATATTCATCCTTCGCTTTACGCTCATGACTTTGCCGGTAGGAAAGTGGTGGGTTGGGGTTAAGTGAACAATTTGCGCTTTTGATTTTTCAAGTAAATCAATTCTTAAACCTTCTTGGTCTATGTCTAGGGGAATGCTTTTTACTCCATTCATTTCCAACAGACTGGTAATTTTTTTGTAACCAGGGTTTTCTACTGCAAAAAGTTTTTCCCTTCCCAAAAGAGATGTAAGAATTTGAAAAATGCCTTCTGTTCCGCCTGCAATGATTATTTGGTCAGTGGAAACATTTATGTTTTTAAAATCTTCCAGGTAAGATTTTATTTCTTTCCTTAAGGATTCAATTCCTTTGGCACCTGGCCTTTCCAAAAGCAGGGGGGCTTCTGTTTTTAAGACTTTTCGGATTGTGGATGACCATAGCCTGAATGGAAATTTTTGTGCAAGGCAAAAGTTTTTGTAAAAATCTATGACGGAAGAATCTTTGTTTGCCAGAGTGATCTGGCCTTCATTCTTTTTTTCAGAAGTTCCATCTTTTTCAAAACCGGCAACTTTTTCAAGAGTGCCATCTTTTTCAAAGCTCCTGTCTTTTTTGTTATAAAAAAATTTTGCTCTTTTGGAAAGGGTTAATTCTTTTTCTATATCCGTTACAAAATACCCTTTTTTTTCTATGGAAAAAACATAGCCTTCACAAATGAGTCTTTCGTAGGCGTTTTGCACCGTGATTGTGCTGACCCCCAGGTGACTTGAAAGGGCCCTTTTTGAAGGCAGCTTTTCATTCGCCTTAAGGGAAGAAGTTAAAATTTTATTTTTTATTTCTTCGTATATTCCGTCTGATAGACCAGTTTTTTTTAAGTTTTCGAAATTTATTGTAAACATAATCTGATATTATCAAAAATAGCAAAAAATGGGTATATGAATAATATCAGAAATAAAGTAAGTTTTTGCTATGTTTTTTTGGGCGTCTCTAAAATTTACGGAGTCGTTTTTTACAAGCATCTTTGAACTTTACATTCAAGGGTATCTAAAAAAACATGGAGGCATTTTTATGGACAAAAGACTTTTAACAATTCAGGACATTTCTTGCGTAGGCCAGTGTTCTTTGACTGTCGCACTTCCAATCATTTCTGCATGCGGAATTGAAACAGCAATTCTTCCAAGTTCCGTTCTTTCAAATCACACAGCAAAAGGTTTTTCCGGCTGGACATTTCATGACTTGACTGATGACATGCCAAAAATCCTTGACCAGTGGAAAAAAGAAAAAATTACCTTTGACGCTTTTTACACCGGTTACGTAAGCAAAGCTCAAATCCCCCACATTTTAAAAATCATGGAAGAAAGTGCCAGACCTAGCGCCCTTAGAATTGTGGATCCTGTCATGGCAGATAACGGCGTGCTTTACGCAGGTTTTGACAAAGACTTCCCGGATGAAATGAAAAAACTTTGTTCTGTTTCAGACGTCATCATGCCTAACATCACGGAAGCATGTCTGCTTTTGAAAAAAGAATATAAAGCTTCTGGCTACGACAAAAATTATATTGAAGATCTTTTAAAAGGACTGCATGACTTGGGAGCAAAGAATGTAATTTTGACAGGCGTTTCTTTTGAAGAAAAAAAATTGGGCATAGCAGCTTTTGACGGCAAAGAAGTAAAATATTACTTTACAGAAAAACTTCCTGTTTCCATGCACGGAACCGGCGACGTTTACGCTTCATCTTTTGCGGGTGCACTTTTGCGCGGTAAGACGCTTTTTGACTCTGCTTGCATTGCCGCCGATTTTGTCTGTGAGTGCATCAAAAAAACTCTCGGCGACAGTGACCACTGGTATGGCGTAAAATTCGAAAAGGCCATCCCTTACCTCATTGGCCGACTTTCTTAAAAAAATATTTTTTTCGGGCGCCTGACTGACTGCCGTCTTCGCCGTCAGTCAGTCACCGGGCTTTCCGCAATTCCGCTGCCGCTCCATTCTTTAGCAGCTGCCTCGGCATCTGCTAAAGAACCGCTTCGCGGTTGCTACAATCCCTGGCGCGGTTTTGAATAGAATTATTTTTACTGTGGGCGCCTTCTTTAAATCGACCGTTAGAATTGCATAACAATTCTAGCACGAGGCGAGAAAGAAAAACTTGAAAATTAGAAAATCCACATTATAATAAGGATATAAATCAAAGAAAAAAAGATATTTTAAATTTACTTTAGGGAATATAGCCATTCTCTATGCACGCGTGGGGGAAATGGCTTTTTAAATTTTCTTTTTATATTGAGGCTTTTAAAATGCGGTCCCTTGTTTGGAGGAAAATATGAAAAAAATTGGGAAAATTCTTTCCTTGTTGTTGCCAGCAAGCCTGAGCCTTTTTGCCCTTTCTTGTGGCGGGCCAAAAGACAAAGATGCTCCTGCTGAAGTAAGCGATTTTGCCGTAAAGGCAGAAAACGGTCAGGCAGTTCTTACATGGGAAAACCCAGCAGACAGTGACTTTGCAGGGACAAAGCTTTCAATGCAACCGGCAGTCGGGGAACTTTCAGAAGAAAAAACTTTAGGAACTACTGTAACAACTTTTACAGTAACAGGCCTTAC
>CAVCWN010000123.1:0-3577 GCA_963605975.1 Desulfovibrionaceae bacterium
AAAAAAAATGCCTCTTTACAAAAGCGGCCCTGTTTACGAAAGAAATGTTTGTTTTCAAAAGCAGGCCATGTTTGCGAAACAAATGTTTGTTTACAAAAGCAGCTCAGCCTTAAATCAAAAAAGCCCCTCTCCAAAAGGAAAGGGGCTTTCGGTCAAGTGCAGGAAAAATTATTCCGGCAAAGCGTATTCAAATGTGATGTAGAGTGTCTTCATCTGCTGAAGGGCTTCTGCATCCTGCTGAATTACGATTGGGCGTTTTCTGTCCAGAGTGCCGTCTGCGCTGCGGGCTTCTTCAGGAAGATCGCTGACCCATTCGTTGTAAATGTTGTAGCGGGTACACTTGCCGTCATCAGAAGTGGTGTAGCCCTTTGACTGCAGGCGGTAAGAAGTGTCATTTACCTTGAAGTCTGTAATCTTGATGCAGTAGCCAGGGAACAGCTGTTCGCCGTTAGAAATGGCGAGGGCAGAGAAGGCAAAACTTCTTGCAAAACCGGCTTCTGTACCTGTAAAGTCAAGGCCGACTGTGTAAGTGCCAGGTCCTGTAATTTCTACATCCAGAGGGATAAGTCCTTCTGTTCTTGAGTCAGGATTGTACATGTCACCAACTGAATATTCTACAGACCAGTCCTGGCTGTTGTACATAATCCATGCAACTGATTTGTCTGTGGCACCAACAAATTCGTTGTCAGACATAAGTTCAGGTGCATTGTCATAGCGGTCGTAAACGCGGTTTATGCATTCTTCGGCCCATTCTTCTTCGTCAATGTCCTTGAGGGCATCATAGCTTCTTGCTTTGTAGAAGTCAGCCATTTCCTGGTCTTTGAAACCTGTCTGGCGGCTAAAGAAGCCCCATTCGCCAATGTCCCAGAGAACTGGAACAAAGTTGTAGTAGTCACAGTTGTCAAGGAAATTTTCATGCCAGTCGATGTTGCCGTCTTTTGCAGTACCATCAGACTTTGGAGATGTAGAATATTCACCAATGATTACGCCATAGCCCTTGTCTACGAAACGAGCCAGTTTTTCCATGTTGTTGTTCATTTCACCAACTTCGCGGACTGTTCCCCAGTGACCAACGCTGGCACCGCCACAGTAACCCCAAGGAGTGTAGTAGTGAACAGAAATGAAAAGCTTATCTTTTGCAGTGTCTGTTGGCATTACGTAACGTTCGTCGCATGTAAGGGCGATGTCTGTGTTGTAGCCTGGAATAAGAAGGTAGCGTTCAGCGTTGTTGCCTCCAGTTGAGCGAACAACGTCTACGAAAGTTTGATTGATTTTGTTTGCAGTTTCAAAACATTCGTCCTGAGAAAGAGTGCCTGAATCTGGAACAGCATAAACGTCATTAAGGCGACTGCCAATTTCTTCGTTTCCACCTTCAAAAATTACCTTTTCAGAATAATTTTTAAAGCGGTTTGCAATTTGAGTCCACATGGCTGTGTAAAGTTTCCATGCTTCGCCGCGTGTTTCTTCGCTGGCAGAACCAAACATTCCCCACCAGTCACCATCCCAGTGATCGTTGAAAATAACATAAAGGCCTGCATCAAGGGCGTAGTTTACAACAGTTTCTACGCGATCCAGATAGTCTGTGCCAATGACATAGTTTTTGTTTTTCCAGTCCATGGCATTTGTCCATGCAACAGGAATACGAACTGTGTCAAATCCTGCAGATTTAAAAAGCTGCATGATTTCAGGAGTTGTAACAGGCTGACCCCAGAAAGTTTCGTATTCAGTAGGATCCTTTCCAAGACCAATATCATTTGCACCGTAAGCTTCAAGTGTGTTGCTGAGGTTGATACCGTTACCCATCTTCTTTGCAAGTTCAAGGGCTGTAAGCGAGCCGTCAAAAGGTTGAGGACTTGTTACAACCTTGCTGGACGTGTCAGGGAGTTTAGCCTGACCCTTGCCCTTACATTGAGTAAAACTTGTAAGAGCAAAAAGTGTTGCCAAAGCGGCAACTACTACTTTTTTTGTAGATTTCATAAAATCTCCTCTGTAAATATAGTAGAAAAATCCTAAAGTTAAAGACCACAAAAATAAACATCATTTTTTTAAAGATTTTTCTTTAAAATATTTGAATTTTCTGCTGAGAAGGGGGGCAGATGAGCAGCTGCTTTACGAATGAAGTGTTTCTTTTCAAAAAACAACCTAGCCGGCCGTGGAGCGGTTTGCCGCAGGCAAAGTGCAAAGCACCGAGGCGAATAGCCGAGCCGCGCAAGGGCCGTTTAACAAAAGGCGGTATGCTTCAAAAATAAAAAATTTAAAAAATTGGATTTTAAAATGGAATGTTGAGTAAATGGGGCAAAAGCGCTAAAATAGACGGACTTTTTGAAGGAGGTGTGATAAGAATTACATTCCTGTAATTTTTATCACTGCAGTTTTCCAAACCTTGTTTGTAAAATTGCATATTCAGCACCTCCTGTGCTGCCGCTAACGCGGAGTTTTATAAGGAGAAATTATGGCAATTGATAAATGGGAAGTTGTTATTGGATGTGAAATTCATACGCAGCTTTTGACAAAGACTAAGGCTTTTTGTGCTTGTGAAAATCGTTATGGCGGAATGCCTAACACGCGTGTTTGTCCGGTTTGTCTGGGGCTGCCGGGTGCAATGCCAAGAATCAGCAAGGGGTATGTTGAACTTGGAGCGGTTGCGGGTCACGCTTTGAATTGTGATATTGCCAGATTTACTAAATTTGACCGCAAGCATTATTTTTATCCGGATTTGACAAAGGGTTACCAGATTACTCAATATGATATTCCTCTTTGTACAAACGGTCATGTGGATATTCCTATGGCAAAGTATCCGGAAGACCAGCGCTTTGGTCACGAAAATTGCCGCACAAAGAATTTTAAGGGCGAAGATTGTATTGTTGAAGACGGAAAGTACCGCCGCGTTAGAATAGAAAGAATTCACTTGGAAGAGGATGTTGGTAAATCTTTGCACTTGCCTGGAAAACATTCTTATATTGATTATAACCGTTCTGGTACTCCTCTTATTGAAATTGTTACTAAGCCGGATATGACTTCTCCGGAAGAGGCTGCTCTTTTTATGGAAACCGTCCAGGAAATTCTTCGTTACGTGAAGGTTACAAATGGTAACCTGGAAGAAGGTAACATGAGATGTGATGCAAACATTAACCTGAATGTCTGGGAAGATGGAAAACTTTACCACACTCCGATTTCTGAAATTAAAAACTTGAACTCTTTCCGTTCTATAAAGGAGGCTTGCACTTATGAGGCTCAGAGGCAGCTGAAGGAGTTCCAGGAAAATCGGCAGGAATTTAATCCGGGCTACAAAAATACTATGAACTGGGATGAAGAAAAGGGCGTAACGAATATTATGCGTACCAAGGATTCTTTCCTGGATTACCGTTTTGTGGTTGAGCCTGATATTAAGCCTTTTACTGTTGAAGAAGAATTGATTGAACGTGCTAGGTCCAGGGTTGGCGAATTGCCTGAAGCTAAAAGGACTCGATTGAAGAAAGAGTATGGTTTGTCTGATTTTGATGTGGAAACTTTGACCAGCAGCCGCGATCTTGCAGTTTGGTTTGAGGAAGCTGCAAAGGGGGCCAAGGATGTAAAG
>CAVCWN010000124.1:0-5217 GCA_963605975.1 Desulfovibrionaceae bacterium
TTTCTTGCCAGAAGCCCTAGTCGGATTGGAGCGGATCCGCAGGGATTTTTTTTGAAGCGAAGATTTAAAAAAAAACGGAGGCAAAGCCGGAGCCGCGGAACCTGCAACGAGCACCTAGTGCGAAGTTTCAAGCTAAAGCCGTTTTTAAAAACGTCCTCTCCTAAAAAATTAAAAAATAAAAATGGTCTTGTATAAAGAATAACAATGGGTTATAGTGTTTATGAAGGTCGGCTCGTTGATGCCGAAACCATCTCTCTGGAGAGTTCCTTTTACAGGACGCCGAAGGGTTAAGGTCATATAGACCGATATCTCAGGCACAATGGACGGAGTAAAAAAAACTGTTCTACCCTTCAGAGAGCTCGTACAAGATACGGGCTCTATTTTTTTTGTTTCGAGGACAATTATGTCTTTTGAAGAAGTTCTTAGCAAAATCGACGATGTTGTATGGGGCATTCCAACCATCGCTTTGATTTTGGTTACTGGTCTTTTGATGACCATCATGTCTCGCGGCATTCAGTTTACAAAGCTTGGTCGCGCTTTTAAGAGCATTTTTAAGAAGAACGAAGGTCACGGTGAACTTTCGGGCTTTAGTGCTCTGTGTACTGCTCTTTCTGCAACAATCGGTACAGGAAACATTGTAGGTGTTGCAACCGCAATTCTGGCCGGCGGTCCGGGTGCTCTTTTCTGGATGTGGGTTGCGGCTATTTTGGGTACTGCAACAAAGTATGCTGAATGTATGCTTTCCATTAAGTACCGCGAAGTAAAAGAAGATGGTCACGTTTTGGGTGGTCCTTTCTATGTAATTGAAAAGGGTATGGGTAAGGGCTGGAAATGGCTGGCTATTTTGTTTGCCATTTTTGGAACTTTGGTAGGTCTTTTTGGTATTGGTACTTTTACTCAGGTAAACGGAATTTGTGGTGCCATCCAGAATGCTTTTGACCCTGAAAAGGCAAACATCGCTTTCACTATTGGTAATGGTGAAAATGCTCATGCTTATACTTGGGCAACTGTAATTGGTGGCGCAGTAATTACACTTTCTACTGCTTTGGTAGTTGTTGGCGGCTTGAAGAGAATTTCTAAGGTTGCAGAAAAAATTGTTCCTGCAATGGCAATCATTTATATTTTCTTGGGTCTTTCTGTAATCATCATGAATGCAACCCGCATTCCAGAAGCATTTGCTTTGATTTTTACTGGTGCATTTGGTGCAGACACTGGTATGCAGGCTATTTCTGGTGCTGCTGCCGGAACTATTATTCGTCTGGCTATGCAGAAAGGTATTGCCCGCGGTATTTTCTCTAACGAAGCAGGTCTTGGTTCAGCGCCAATCGCTGCTTCTGCAGTTCAGACAAATGAACCTGTAGAACAGGGCCTGGTAAATATGACAGGTACTGTAATTGACACATTGATTATTTGTACAATGACAGGTCTTTCTATTGTTTTGTCTGGTATTGACGTTTGGAACAGCGGTCTTGAAGGTTCAGCTTTGACTTCTGCTGCTTTCTCTGCAATGCTTGGTGGTGACGGACATTCTGTTCAGTTCCTGCTTATGCTTTGTTTAATCTTCTTTGCATTCACAACTATTTTGGGCTGGGACTACTATTCTGAAAAGTGTCTGGAATATCTTACAAATGGAAATATGGTAGTTGTAAAAATTTACCGCTGGCTTTACATCATTGCCGTTGCAATTGGACCTTACATGACCATTTCTGCTGTATGGACAATCGCAGACATCACAAACGGTTTGATGGCAATTCCTAACTGTATTTCTTTGATTGTTTTAAGTGGCGTTGTTGCTAAAGAAACAAAGAAGTATTTCGAAAAATATCCTAAGTTGCAGTAATTCCTTTTAAAGGATTTTTTGTCGGAATTGAGTAAAAAAATATTAAGTAAAAATACAATCAGTTAAAAAAATGCGCTCCTCGTGGGGCGCTTTTTTTGTGATGTAAAGATGTGCTGCTTTCGAAAAGAGGTGGGTGTTTTTGGAGATGTGTTTGTTTCGTAAAGCGGAGCGTGTTTTGTGGAGATGTGTTTGTTTCGTAAAGCGGTGCGTCTTTTGGCGAGGTGTGCTGTTTTCGTAAAGCGGTGCGTCTTTTGGCGAGGTGTGCGTGTTTCGTAAAGCGGTGCATGTTTTAGGGAGAGGTGTTTGTTTCGTAAACAGTCCCCGCTTTTGGAAAAGATTCTGTCACCCTCGATATTTTTCTGTCCAAAATCTTATAATCAAAATCCGAAGAAAATCAAAATCAGAAGAAAATTAAAATTCGAGAAATCAAAAATCCGAAGAAATTCAAAATTGAAAAATCCCAAAGACTAATTATTAAAGCGTGCCAAAAAAGCCTTTGTTCTTTCGGCCTTAGGATTGTTGATTACATCCTGCGGGTCGCCTTCTTCTACAATAACGCCGCCATCCATAAAAATGATTTTGTTTGAAATGTCACGGGCAAAAGCCATTTCGTGGGTAACAACCAGCATGGTCATTTTTTCTGCTGCCAGTTCGCGGATTACGGCAAGAATTTCACCTGTCAGTTCAGGGTCAAGGGCGGATGTCGGTTCATCAAACAAAAGAACTTCCGGTTTTAGGGCAAGGGCTCTGGCAATGGAAACGCGCTGCTGCTGACCGCCTGAAAGTTCACAGGGATAATTTTTTGCTTTTGATTCAAGCCCCATTCTTTTTAAAAGCTGCATGGCCACATCTGTAGCTTCTTCCTTGGATTTTTTTAAAACTTCCATTTGCGGAGCAAGGACATTTTTTAAAACAGAATAGTGAGGGAAAAGATTAAAGTTTTGAAAAACCAGGCCGCTCTTTAAAGTGATTTCGTGCCTCTTTTTTTTATCAGCATAAACTCCATCCTTAACAAGAGCCTGGCCGCAAATTTCAATTGTGCCACCACTCACTTCTTCCAACTGAGAAATGCATCTTAAAATGGTAGATTTTCCAGAACCGCTTGGCCCGATAATTCCAAGTACTTGTCCCTTTTCCAAATCAAAGGAAATATCTTTTAAAACTTCAACATTGTCAGAAAAAGTTTTGCTAAGATTTTTTACGCTGATTATTTTTGACATTTTTTTCTCCTTTTTTTTGTGGTGGCTGTTTGTAAAACTGGTTATGGTTTAGGAAAGCAGCCCCGGTTTACGAAAGCAGTGCATGTTTGTAAAACCGCTGCTACTTTACGAAAGCAGTGCGTGTTTCCAAAAGCCGCTGCCACTTTACGAAAGCAGCACATGTTTCCCAAACCGCTGCCAGTTTACGAAAACCCCATCACTTCTCAAAATCACTTTTCCAAACCCTACATCCCAAATCACCAGAAAAATCAATTATAATAAGACAGTTTCTTTTCTATTTTTTGGAATGCAAAAGAAACCAGATAGTTCATCACAAAATAAAAAATTCCTGCAATCAAAAGAGGTGTAAAAGAAACCATTCTGTTTGAAGAAGATTTTGCAACAAACATTAGTTCCTGAATGCTCAAAATGGTTACAAGAGAAGTGTCCTTTACCAAAGTGATAACTTCGTTGCCCATGGCAGGAACAATTCGTTTTATCAACTGAGGTAAAATTATTTTAAAAAAGGTTTTACCCTTTGTGTATCCCAAAACTTTGCTGGCTTCGTACTGACCCTTCGGAATTGCTTCCATTCCGCCCCTGTAAATTTCTGCAAAGTAGGCTGCGTAATTTATGGCAAAGGCAACAATCGCCGCAAGATATGAAGACCAGGAAATTGTTGTTTTAAAAATTTTCACTGCAATTAATTTTGGCACAAAATAAACAATCAAAAGCTGAAGCATGAGAGGTGTGCCACGGATGATTAAAAGAAAAATATTTGTTAACTGCGAAAGAAATTTGTTTTTTGACATTCGTCCCAAGGCTACGACTAAAGCCAGGGGAATAGAAAAAATCAATGTAAAGAAAAAAATGCTTACCGTGGTTCCAGTTCCAGAAAGCATAGATTTTAGCATTACGCCATATTTATCAAAAAAAGCTGTCATTTATTTTTGTGGAATTGCCGCCTTGAGTCTGCAAAAACGGCATGGCAAAAAAAAGCAGCGCCAAAGCAGACTCGGGCGCTGCATGTAAAAAAATTATTTTCCGATTACAGAAACATCGCTTCCAAACCACTTGTTAGAAATTTCAGCAACAGTTCCATCAGCTGCCATTTCCAAAAGTGTGTTCCAGACAGTGTCGCGAAGTTTTGCCCCATCTTCGTCCTTTCTAAAACCAATGCCGTATCCTTCTTTTGCAAGAACTTCATTTACAAGGCGCAAAGGCTTTTTTGAAGTAGTGATTGTATAATTTGCAACAACGCTGTCCATAACAACAGCATCAACTCCACCAACTTCAAGATCTGTCAAAGCAGTAAGATTTTCTTCATAGTAAGTTACAGTTACAGCAGACTTAAAATCCGGAGTGTCATTGATTGCATCTTCTGCACTTGAACCAGACTGACAGCCAACTTTTTTACCAGCTGCATCTGCAAGTGAATAAATGTCGCTGTCTTCCTTTACAACCAGAACCTGATCATTGTTCAAATAAGCCGGTGTAAAAGACATAGCTTCAATACGTTCGTCAGTAATTGTAAAACCGTTCCAAATGCAATCAATGCTGCCAGAAGAAAGTTCTAATTCCTTTGAATCCCAGTTGATTGGCTTAGCCACAAAATTGTAACCTAAGCGCTTGCAAACTTCCTTTGCCAGATCAATGTCATAACCAACAATTGTTCCGTCTGCTTCTGTGTAACCCATCGGTGGGAAAGAAGCGTCCAGTCCCAAAGTGAAAGTTTTTTCGCCAGAAGATTTCTTGCTGCAACCCAGTGTAGCAAAAACCATAAGAGAAGCAAAAATTGCCATTAAAGATTTTTTCATAAAAACTCCTTATTTCTTTGCATGCCATTTTATTGGATTTTTTTACATGAGACAAGACAGATTTTTTTTGATTTTTTTTTCTGGGCGTATCCCTGCGTTCGCTTTCGCTCACTCCGGGTCGGGCTTTCCGGGGTTCCGGCATCCGCCTTCATTCCTCCGCTCAGCCTGAAGGCTTCGCTCCGGAAGCAGCCTGCGGCTGCCCCCTCCAATCCCTTACGCAAAATTCCAAAAGTATCTGAAAAGAACATTCGCCCATAAAAAAAGCAGCACCTTGCGGTACTGCTTCCTGAGCGATGGGAGGATCGAACTCCCGACCCACAGATTAAGAGTCTGTTGCTCTACCAGCTGAGCTAATCGCCCT
>CAVCWN010000125.1:0-9936 GCA_963605975.1 Desulfovibrionaceae bacterium
ACTTTGAAAAAGCAACATTTTAAGTCTTTGTATTTCAAAGACTTAAAATTCGAGAAGTATCTCTAAAAAAGCATTGAAAATGATTTTTTAGAGATACCCTTAATCGGTGCTTGTTTGGGAAAAAACTGTCTGTTTACAAAAAGCAGTGGCGGTTTATGAAAGATGTGTCTGCTTGCAAAAAGCAGTGGCGGTTTACGAAAGACTTGTTTGTTTTCAAAAGCGCTACTTGTTTACGAAACCAACGTCTCTTTCCAAAAGCAGCGCCATGTTTACGAAAGAAATATTTGTTTCCAAAACAAGCGCCACTTTCCAAAACAGGCGCCACTTTACGAAACCAACATCTCTTTCCAAAAGCAGCGCCATGTTTACAAAAGAAATATTTGTTTCCAAAACAATCGCCACTTTCCAAAAGTAGGCCATGTTTATGAAAGAAATATTTGTTTCCAAAACAAGCGCCCTTTTAGAAACCAACATCTCTTTCCAAAAGCAGGCCATGTTTACAAAAGAAATATTTGTTTCCAAAACAATCACCACTTTCCAAAACAAACATCATCCCCCAAACAAAAAAGGCGCCCGTTTCCAAAACAGGCGCCACTTTACGAAAGAAATAAATCTTCTACAAAGCAGCAGTCATTTTAAAAACAGTCGCCTCTTTTCTAAAAGCAGCGCCCATTTCCAAAACAGGCACCGCTTTCACAAAACAAAAATCCTACTTTATTTCCCAGATCCAGCCTTCAGGAGCCTTTTCGCTTCCCATCTGGATGCCGGTTAAAGTGTCGCGCAATTTCTTAAGGACAGGACCAGATTCTTCCATTCCGCTTGGCAGCATAATAGAAGTGCCATGATCATCAATTTGACCGATTGGTGAAATAACAGCTGCAGTTCCGCAAAGACCACATTCAACAAAATCCTTAAGTTCATTTTTATTAACAGGACGCTCTTCAACATCCATGTTCAAATATTCGCGGGCAACAGTAATCAAACTTCTTCTTGTAATTGAAGGAAGAATTGAATTTGATTTTGGAGTAACCAGTTTTCCTTCCTTTGTTACAAAAAGAATATTTGCACCGCCAGTTTCTTCAATAAAAGTGTGAGTTGCAGGATCAGTGTACATGTTTTCGCTGTAACCGCAATTGTGGGCATCAACAATATTGTGCAAAGACATAGCGTAATTTAAACCAGCCTTGATGTCACCAGTACCATGAGGAGCCGCACGATCCAAATCAGAAATGCGAACCTTAATAGGTTTTACTCCGCCTTTAAAATAAGGACCAACTGGAGTTACCAGAATTCTAAACTGGTATTCATCAGCAGGCTTTACTCCAATAACCGCATTCGAACCAAACATGTAAGGGCGAATGTAAAGAGTAGCCCCGCTGCCATAAGGAGGCACATAATCAATGTTAGCCTTGATTGTATCAATAACAGCCTGAATCCATCTTTCCTTAGGGAAGACAGGCATTTCCAGACGGCGGCATGAATCAGCCATACGATCAGCATTTAAATCCGGGCGAAAAGTAACAATGCGGCCGTCGCAAGTAGTGTAAGCCTTAAGACCTTCAAAACAAGTTTGAGCGTATTGAAGAACGCCGGCACATTCATTAATCGTTACATTGTGATTTTTTGTCAGACCACCCTTGTCCCATTTACCGTCTTTAAAATTTGCAACAAAGCTTTTTGCAGTTTCCATGTAGCTGAAAGGCAAAGATGACCAGTCAATTTTTTTTCCCATATTGAACTCCTTTGAAAGCGGGCAAGTGTCCGTCGAAAATTATTTTATTCTTTTGAAGTTTTTTTTGCAACAAGAAGCATTTTTTTTGATTTTTTTTGAAGCATACCGTCTTTCCTTCAACGGCCCTTCCGCCACTTGCTGCGCGCGGTCCTAGGGACGGCCTTCGGCCTGGCTCCAGGGCCGGCTATGTCTTTTTTGAAAAGAATTATCTTTTTCAAAAAATATTTGGGCCAGTCTCCACAAGTTTTTCCAGCCTTCGACAATTGCCCATCATTTTTCTTCTACAGATTTTTGCTCACCCTTAAAAATAAATTTTTTCATCCATTTTCCAACCGCGCTAATCATAGGCCCCAAAGACAAAGCCAGTGCCACAGAACCAATCAAAGGCGAAAGAATTTCTTTTTTACTCATGCCGCTGCCAATGCAGGCCAAAAGACCAATCACAACAGCGGTCATGTCATAAGCAATTCTTGTTACAGAAAAAGGAATCTTTTTTAAGCGGTGACTTATTATAAAAGAAAGAGCATCGTAAGGGGACAGGCCCATGTCAGCATTCATGTAAACAGAAGCCGCAATCACAAAAAAGAAAAGGGCTAAAACAAAAACAAGTATCTTTGCCCACAAAAGCGAAGGATCAGAATAAATCTGCATAGGAAAATATTTGTGCCAAACACAGTTTCTAAAAAAATCAGAAATGTAGCCAATAAAAACCATGTTTGCCAAAGTGCCCAGCCCAATCAATTTCCAGTCCAGAATAATCACCAGCAAAAGCATAACCATATTTAAAATCAACTGGAAGGTTCCAAAAGACCAGAAAGACCCAAAAGCATTTCTTAACCTGAAAGAAATATTCGCATTCTGGTAAGAAAAAGGATCCGTTCCCCAAGCCACATCCAGCAAAAAGGAAAGAAAAAATCCCATAAAAAAAATTCCCAAAAGCATAACCAAAAGCTTTTTCCTAAAGTCCTCCACAACAAACTGCTTAAAACTAAACTTCATAAAAATCCTCGCAAAGCAATTATAAAACTAAAGCGCCCCCCGTGTCAGTATGGAAGAAAAAAATTATTTTTGTGGGAAAAAGGAAAAATTGCAAAAGTTCAAAATGGAATATATACTAAAAAAAGGCCTTTGAAGTTTTAAGGTCGTTTTAATAGTGAATTATAAAACGTTTTCTAATTTTTTTTTTTACAGTGACATTGCTTGTCACCCTAAGTCTTGTAAAATCCTAAATTGGAGGAAAGAAAAAAAAGTGAAGTTTGGTTGGATTGATTTTTCTAAAGAAGATAAAAACAATGCTATAAATGTAATTAATTCAATGAAGGAAAAAGGCATACTTGACGAACTGGGCTTTGGCTCTATAAGAAAAGTTTTTGCCAATGATTTTTTTCCTGGAACGTCTACTATACAAACAAGGGCAAAATATTTTTTGATTATCCCTTATGAACTTCAGGATTTTATTCAAAATGAAAAGACCTTTACTGAAAATAGGAATGCGGCTGCCTTTATAAAAAATGCTCAAAATCAAATTAACGCAGATGAAAAAAATATTGGGGAAAGATTGTTTAACACTTATAAAGATGACAGTCAAACTATTGGAATTATTGGTTCTCGTTCAATCGAAGAAAAGACTTGGGTTGAAAGGGGCCCGCTTTCCATTTATTGGAGTGGTTTAAGAACTTATAATTTTTTCCGCAGTGAAGAGGAAAATTTTACTTATACTGATTTTCTTTCTACTCTTTATAATTTTGAGTGCAATAAGAAAAATTCTAAAGATGCAGAAAATAAAAATAAGGACGAAAAAAATGACAGTGATGCAGGAAACTTTTCAAAGAAAAGTCCTTTAGTAAAAATTGAAACATACAAGAAAAACTGGAAGGAAAAAATAAAAATTGAACTGACAAAAGACGAAGCTTTTTTTCTAAAGAAAAAAATAATATCAAGTGTTCCGGATTCAATTATGGCCTTGCTTCTTGAAAAAAATATTGATTTGTCTGCCTGCATGAATGGAAGTGAAAAGAATTCTTTTGAACTTTTTACAAAAGAAGTAAAAAATTATGTTGATGAAAAAACTTTAAAGAAATTAGATTTAGCAAATAAGGTAAATGATTTTTACTATATTACAATGCTTAGATATAGTTTCCAACTTTCTAAAGGTCAAAGCAAAGAAGTTTGTGACGAATGGGAAAGAGTTAAAGCAAAAGTAAAGGGAATGTGTGAAGTTTTAAATATTGATGAACTTTTTAAAATAATGAAAATTAAAAATCCCAAACTGGAACTTTTTCTAAAAAATATAAAACAAGCTTTTTTGAATAATAATATTGAAAAGGTGGATTCTTTAATTAAAAAAAGAGAATTTGACTTGAAGGGGAACCGTGCAAAATTGAGCAAAGATGATTTTAAAGATCCTGAAATTGGAATATATGCAAAATTTGACTACAGGTTAAAAAATGCATGGAAAATTATTGATGACATCAGATGGGGAGAAAAAAAATGATAAATCCTAAAAAAGACAGACTGGTTTACAGTGATATACTTATTCCTCCTCTTGGTTATGAACTGGAAAAAGCTGTGGCAACAACTTATTCACTGGATATTGCAGCTTTGCTTTCATGCATGATTCCTTTGGCATTTTCTGCAGATGTAAATGACAAGCTGTTTAAAAATAAAGTAAGTACTTTTACAGCACTAAGAAATCTTTCAAAAAAAATAGTTATCTTTTGCGATCCTAGTCAAATAAAAGAAGCAAAAAGTCTTAATGAAAATAAAGAATTTGCCCTTCTTCTTGAAAATATGATTATTCCAGTAAAACTCCCTTGTAATAAAAAAGGTGATTATCCCGCCTTTCACCCTAAAATGTGGCTGCTTCAATTTGTGAATGAAAGTGGTAAACATTTCTATAGATTTATTGCCTTGAGTAGAAATATTAGCTATGACAAATGTTATGACATTTCTTTCGTCTTAAACAGTTCTACTAATAATCTTAAGACAAAAAAGACAAAACCAATAATCGAGTTTTTAGAATACCTTGGCGATTTTATTGATACGAATAAATTTTCAAAAGTTAATCCTCAAAAGGAAATTGTAAATTCTTTGCGCGACAGTTTGATAGAAGAAAAAATATCTTTCTCTTTGGCGGAGCAAAATTTTGAAGATGATGATTTTGAAATTTTTCCTCTCTTTGATGATTTGCATAGAAAAGAATTTAAAAAACTTTTACTTGGGGATGAAAAAAAAGATGAACAGGAAAAATATGATTCTATGCTTGTGATGTCTCCTTTTCTTTCTTCTGGTATACTCGATAAACTTCAATCATGTGTCAAATCAGAAAATAAAATAAAACTTTTTACCAGACAAGATGCATTAAATTCATTAAAAGAAAAATACAATAAATTTTATGAAGCTTATGTTTTAAATGATTTCCTTGCTTTGGGTGAGAAATTTTCTCAGGAAGACAGCGATGAAGATGTGACAGAAAAAGACTTTGAATCACTCCATGACATTCATGCAAAATTGTATCTTACTCAAAAACAAAAAAAATCAAATTTGTATATAGGTTCTGCTAATGCGACTGAATCTGGATTTAATAAAAATGTTGAACTGATGGTTAGAATTGGAACTGCAAAAAAATATCTCAATGTAGATAACTTTTTTGCTGAACTAAATCCTGAAAATAATCCTATGTTTGAGCAGGTAGAAATTGTAAGAAAAGAAAGCCATGAAATTTCAAAAGAAAAAGAAGTAGAAAATTTGATAAAAAAAATTTGTAATGGAAATAATTGTGCAAAAGTTTCCTCTGTAGAAAATAAATATAAGATTGAAATGTCTTTTAAAAATCTTCCTGAAATGATTGAAAATATTCGAATAAAAATTTCTCCATGGTCATCAAAAGATTTTAAGGAAATTTCGTCCACTGTGATTTTTGAAAATCTTTCTTTGATTTCTTTAAGCGACTTTTATGATTTAAGAGCAGACTATTTTGAAAATGATGAAAGTCACGCTATAGAAAGAACTATAAAAATTCCGACTAGTGGAATTCCTCTGGATTTAAGGAATAGTGAAATTGTCAATGGACTTATAAAAGATGAAAGTTCTTTTGCGGAATATGTTACTTTGCTTTTGAGTAAAGACTGCATTTCAAGTCAAAGGGAAATTAAAGATTTTAAAGAAGCAAATTCAAAATGGCAAGTTAATAATAAGCAGTCCCCCTTGTACGAAACACTTTTAAAGGCAAGTGTGGACAATCCACAAGCATTAAAGAATTTACAGGATGATTTAAAAATCATAACAAACGAAAAAATTGTTTCTGCTGATTTTAGAAGTATGTATGAAAAAGTTTTAAAAGTGGTAGAGGATAAAAAATATGAAAATTAAAGTCAGTAAAAAAATTCAAGAAAATGTGAACAAACTGGAAAAAATGACTTTTGATTCTTTAAAAGATTTTCAGAAAAAAACTGTTGAAAGAGTTGCCAGCCTTTTTAAGAATAATAAAAATCGTCTTCTTGTTGCAGATGAAGTTGGTCTTGGTAAGACCATGATAGCTAAAGGTGTAATTGCTAAGATGGCACAGATTCGCATACAAGAAGGCGACGACTTATTTAAAGTCGTTTACATATGTTCAAACCAGGCAATTGCCAAACAGAATATTAAGACTCTGGATATTGTTTCTATGCTGCCAGAATACGCAAATGATAATTTGATGGATGTTTGTGATACCCGTCTTTCTATGCAGCATTTAACGATTGCAAAACAGGAAAATGATGCACTCTTAAAAGAAAAGTTTATACAGATTATTCCCTTGACCCCAGGCACTTCGTTTGAAATGTCCAGGGGAATTGGAAACATAAGGGAAAGGGCTTTGATGTATGCTGTCTTGAAACGGGCAAAGGAATTTAAAAATGATCTTTCATATTTAAAAAAAATTATGATATGGGATGCTACAAGGTCTGGGAATGACTGCTTAAAAAAATATGATGATAAAGTTGAAGAAGTAAGTGCAAAGTCAAAAAATTACCCGGAAAATATTATTAAAGCGCTTAGAAATGAATATGTAGTCGTTGAAGGAAAAAATATGGATCTGCTTAAATTCGCTAGGAAAGTTCTTGATGATAGAAAAAGTAAGGGGTGTAAAAAAAATACAGAGTGTTCTAAATGTGAACATAATAATGACTGTAAGCGTTTAATTTCAGAATTGCGTATTGCTTTTGCAAAAATTAGCACAAAAAATTTAAATCCTGACTTGGTAATTATGGATGAATTTCAACGTTTTAATTCTTTGATTGATATTAATAATAATGAAGATGCTGGAATCCTTGCCAAAAAATTCCTGCAGGAAAATCCTGAAGATAATTCTAGAAAGACTCGTGTTTTACTTTTGTCAGCGACACCATATAAACTTTATACTACAATGGAAGAACTGGATGAAAATTCAGATGATGATCCATACAAAGAATTTTTTAATGTGATGGATTTTCTTTTTGAAAAAGATAAAGATGTTTTTCATAAAAAATGGCTTGAATATTCTTCCTCTTTACAGACTGCGCAAAAGTATGATTCTAAAGTTTTAGAAGTTTTAAAAGATAAAAAAATGGAAGCTGAAAATGCAATGTACAAGGGAACATGCCGGACAGAAAGAATTTCTGTAATGGAAGACGGAGATTTTATTGATGATTCAAGTAAAGACAGGCCTCTAAAAATAAGTGAAGGTGATATAAAGTCTTATATTCAAATGAAAAAACTTTTAAATAAAATGGGAATAAATCAAAACCTTCCTGTTGATTATGTAAAAAGTTGTCCATATCTTATGTCTTTTATGAACGGTTACAAACTGAAAGACACTATAAAAAAAATTGAATATCCAGATGTTGTAGATGATGATTGTATTTGGTTAAACCCCAGAAATGTAGAAAGTTACAAAGAAATTCCTGATAACAATG
The DNA here is from genome assembly GCA_963605975.1 of Desulfovibrionaceae bacterium. Taxonomy (GTDB): domain Bacteria; phylum Spirochaetota; class Spirochaetia; order Treponematales; family Treponemataceae; genus Treponema_D. Next base: position 7,666 of record CAVCWN010000125.1, read on the forward strand.
CAAGACTAACTTTGTTAAAAGAACTTGCATTTAAAGACAATGCCGAAAATCTTTTGTGGATTCCGCCATGCAGACCTTACTATAATCTTGAAGGTCCTTACAAGGAAATTTCAAATTTTACAAAGACTCTTGTATTTTCTTCTTGGGAAATGGTTCCCAGAATGATAAGTACGCTTCTTTCTTATGAGTATGAACGGAAAATCTATAAAAACAAATTTAAATATTCAAATGAAAATAAAAGAAAAATATCAAGACGATTTGAATTTAAATTAAATAAAAAAAGACCTGTCTATATGAATCTTTTTTCTTTGATTTACCCTTCTAAAACTTTAGCTGCTTTGTATGACCCCATAGATTGCATGAATAGGAAATTGAGTCTTGCAGAAATTGAAAATGAAATTAAGGCGAAAATTTCTTTAAAACTTGAAAAACTGAAAAAGTATGAAAATGAAAATTTAGAAAATGCAGTTGAAGCTTCTAACCGCTGGTATTATTTTGCACCTATGCTTATGGATGATAAGTTAGTTTTTGCTAAGAAGTGGCTGTCACTTTTTAAATCTGAAGTAGAAAAAGGTGATAAGCCAAAAAATGATGGTCTTTTAACTTATCTTAATGCTCTGGAAAATTTATTCAATTTAGAAAATCCTTTAGGGAAGATGCCAAATGATCTTTGTGATTATTTGTGTGATTTGACTCTTGCGTCTTTTGCGGTGTGCTATTATCGCTCTTGCAGAAAATATAATGACATTACGAATTCTGTCTTAGTCAATGCAACTTTATTTGCAAAAGAATTTATTAACAATTTTAATTCTCCGGAATTTATAACAGTTGTTGATAATCAATATGGGCAAAAGAAAGAAACTTCGTATTTGCGAAATGTTTTGCATTATTGTAAAGACGGATGTTTTCAAGGAATGTTGGATGAGTATATAAATCTTTTGCAAAGAAATAATAATGGCGCATTCCAAAAAGATTTAATTAAAAATATAAATCTTTTGCAGACTTGTCATTATGATATTGATACAAAAGAACCTAAAAACAAAGATGTTAAAAAAATAAGCATGAGAAGTCATTTTGCTGCCTGTTTTTCAAAGTCTGATTCTGATAAAAGTGAAGGAAATAGCAAAGGTGACCGCAAAGAAAATTTGCGTAACGCTTTTAATTCACCATTGAGACCTTTTGTTTTAGCTTCCACATCTATAGGGCAGGAAGGCTTGGATTTTCATAATTACTGTCGAAGAATAATGCATTGGAATCTACCAAGTAATCCTATAGACTTGGAACAGAGGGAAGGCCGCATAAATCGTTACAAGTGTCTTGCCGTCCGGCAAAATGTTGCAGACAAATATGGAAATGAAATTTTCAAAACAAATTTCTGGAATGAAATGTTTGAAAAAGCCGAAGCTGGGGAAAAAGAAAAAGGTCAGTCCGAATTAATTCCTTTTTGGTGTTTTGGAAAAAATCAAAAAATAAAAATTGAAAGAATTCTTCCCATGTACCCAATGAGTTCTGATATAAACCGCTATGAGCGTTTAATAAAAATTCTTTCTTTTTACAGAATGACTTTAGGGCAACCCAGACAGGAAGAACTTTTGGAAAATATTTTTTCGAAGTCCAATGAAGAAGATCTAAAGAAAATGAAAACTTTGTTTATTGATTTGAGTCCCTGGACTAAGGAAGGTGAAAAATGAAACACAAAGAGTGTCTGACAAAAGAAGGCAGAATGGTTGAAGCTGACTTTTTTAGAAAAAATAAGAAGGACTGGGTGGATGTAAGATTTTTTGGCTATCATGTAAGCAGGGAATATTGTTTGGAAGCTGTGTCTTTTGAAAAGATTTTAGATGACATGGACAGGGATTTTAAAACCATAACTGAAGAGGAAGATAATTATTTAGATGAAATAATGGACTGCTACGATTAAGGGCAGCTCTAAATAAAAAAAATAATTTGTGTGCCCCATGTTTCTTTTCTATTTAAGAGTAGCTTAGCCCGGTGTATGATGAGCGACGGCCGAAAGCCGGAAAAACTTGCGAGATGATGAGCGACGGCCAAAGGCCGGAAAAACTTGCGAGACGAGTTTTTAGCATGATGAGCGACGGCGAAGCCGGCAAACCTTGCGAGGCAAGGTTTGAGCGAAGAAGCTGAGCAGCTGTGCTGCGAAGCCTGGCATTTTCTTTGCGAAAAAAATTATTCTAATTTAAAAAAGCCTAGCCCGGCGTATGATGAGCGACGGCGAAGCCGGCAAACCTTGCGAGGCAAGGTTTGAGCGAA
>CAVCWN010000126.1:0-2539 GCA_963605975.1 Desulfovibrionaceae bacterium
TTCCTGTCGTGACTGTTGCTGACTGCATGCCAATTTTTATTTATGAAGAAAAAACAGGAGTCTTTGGTGTTTTACATTCGGGCTGGAAGGGAACCGGAATTGTTGAAGACGCCTTGCTTTTGGCAAAAGAAAAATATGGTTCGCGTCCAAAAGATTTTTCTGTTGTGATGGGCCCCCACATCCACGAATGCTGCTACAATATTGATGAAGAAAGAGCTGACTATTTTAGAAAAAACTTTTCAAGTAAGTGTGTAAAAGTAGGACTGAAAAATCAAATCAATTTTAAAAATGAAGCTTCGGCCCTTAACGGAATGGACACATTAAAATCCTGCAAAATAGAAGATGAAAAATTTTCCAACATGGCTTATTCACTTTCCCTGGCAGAAGCAAATCTTTTTGTATTAAAAAAGCTGGGCTTAAGCGAAGACAACATTGCAATAAGCAAAGACTGCACTTGCTGCAATCCGATTTTTGGTTCCTTTAGAAGGCAAAATGCCAGCGAAGGAACTTTTACGGTTCAGGCTGCCTGGGTCATGTGGGACTTTTAACATTTTAATGCAAAAATATCCCAAAAAATCGGGAAATAGTTGCATATTTATTTACAAATATGTATACTCCTTGCATAAAATTACATTTTTAGAGGCTTAATTATGGCAGAATCAAAATCAAAAAAGGCTGGTGTAAATGCAGCTGCAAAAACTTCAGGTTCTAGTAAAGCAGCAAAGACAACTTCTTCTAAAAAAGATAAAGTTATCCTTGCATACTCAGGCGGACTTGATACAACTGTTATCATTCCATGGCTCAAGGAAAATTACGACTACGATGTAATTGCAGTTTGTATTGATGTTGGACAAAATGATGATTGGAAAACAATTAAGGCACGCGCTTTAAAAACTGGTGCTTCTGCATGTTACGTTGTTGATGCCCGTGAAGAATATTGTAAAGAATATGTATGGCCTGCAGTAAAGGCTGGTTGTGTTTATGAAGATGAATATCTTTTGGGAACTTCTACAGCACGCCCTTTAATTGGAAAGATTCTTGTTGAATATGCCCGCCAGGAAAAAGCTGTTGCTATTTGCCACGGAGCAACTGGAAAAGGAAATGACCAGGTTCGCTTCGAACTTGCAATGAAAGCTTTTGCTCCTGACCTCAAAGTAATTGCTGCATGGCGTGATCCAAAATGGACATTGGACAGTCGTGAAGCAGAAGTAAAATATCTTGAAGATCGCAAAATTCCTGTTCCTGTAAAAAAGGAAAATTCATATTCATGCGATGAAAACATCTGGCACATCAGCCACGAAGGTCTTGAACTTGAAGAAACAAAGAATGAACCAAAATGGTCTAACATGTTAAAGGAAACAAAACTTCCTGAAGAAGCACTTGAAAAAGGCGAATATGTTACAATCGATTTTGAAGCAGGCGAAGCTGTTGCCGTAAACGGTAAAAAAATGACAGCCCTTGAAATTATGCAGACACTCAACAAGATTGGTGGACGCAACGGAATAGGACTTGTTGATCTTGTTGAAAACCGTGTAGTCGGAATGAAGAGCCGCGGTGTTTACGAAACTCCAGGCGGAACAATTTTGATGTATGCTCACGAACAGCTTGATCACCTTTGCCTTGATCGCGACACATATCACTTTAAGCAGCACCTTGCCCTCAGAATGAGTGAATTGATTTACGACGGTAAGTGGTTCACTCAACTTATGGAAGGTTTGATGGCCTTCATGGATAATGTTGAACAGACTGTAACCGGTTCAGTAAAACTCAAGCTTTACAAAGGCACAATGCGCGGAGCTGGTTCAAGTTCACCATACAGCCTTTACAACGAAAGCATTGCTTCTTTTGCAACAGGCGATCTTTACGACCACAAGGATGCAGACGGATTTATTACCTTGTTCGGTTTGCCACTTAAGGTTCGCGCAATGATGGAACAGGCAGCTGGAAAAGGTCAGGCAGTTCCTTCAAGCAAAAAACTCAAGAAGCGCCCTACAGAGTAATTTTTGATTTTTGAAATTGACAGAGACAGGCCCCTTTACGAAAGAGATGTTTCTTTTGTGAAGGGGCCCGCTTTTTTTTTGTGGACGGTAGATGTTTTTTAAATGATGAGGGGAACGGAAGAGGTGTCTCTTTCCTAAACATGCGCTGCTTTACGAAAGCAGTGTCAGTTTCCAAAACAAGCGCCACTTTACGAAAACAGTGTTAGCTTCCAAAACAGGAGCTGCTTTACGAAAGCAGTGCCAGTTTCCAAAACATGCACCGCTTTACGAAAGAGATGTCAGTTTCCCAAACATGCGCCACTTTACGAAAGCAGTGCCAGTTTCCAAAACAAGCGCCAGTTTACGAAAGAGATGCCAGTTTCCCAAACATGTGCCAGTTTACGAAAGCCGTGCCTCTTTCCAAAACAAGCACCGCTTTACGAAACCACCACCAGTTTCCCAAACATGCGCCGCTTTACGAAAGAGACGTCAGTTTCCTAAACACGCGCCACTTTACGAAAGCAGTGCCAGTTTCCAAAACAGGAGCTGCTTTACGAAAG
>CAVCWN010000127.1:0-4509 GCA_963605975.1 Desulfovibrionaceae bacterium
TCATAAAGACAATCTGGGTTGTTTTACGCAGAAAGGGTGCTTATTAAGGGTATCTCTAAAAATTGCAATTTTTAGAGGCTCCCTTAAAAAAAAACTTGACAGATGGAAATTTCGCCCTTAACATGAAGATACGAAGTTAAAAGCTTTGCCAATTGTTGTTTGATTATTTTTCATACACTTTTGATACTTCTTTTTTGTTTTTTGTTGTTTCTTAAACGGTCTGTTCGTCGAACAGGCCGTTTTCCTTTTTAAAAGTGATTTTTTAAAGCGGCCCATAATCTTAAAAAAAAGCAGCATTTCTGAAAGTGCGTTAAGGATTGTAGCAGCATGCCGAAGGCATGTTCCGTAACGGAGCCAAAGGCGGAGTGGAGGAATGAAGGCGAAAGCCGGAACTGCGGAAAGCCTGACGGTAGTTTTTTTGCCTGCAAAAAAATTACCGGAACGCCCTAAAAAAAAATCCGTAAAACGTCTTTATTCAAAAAGGTAAATCCTTTAAAATATTTTTATGGAAAGTATGGAAAAACTGCAAAATGATGTGCAGGCGCTTTTGGACATTTACAACGCCCTTGATCCTGTTCAGGGACCAAAAAAATTTGATTTGAAAAAGGTGAAGGAAGCGGTCAGAAAAATGGCTGACTTTATAATTGAAAATAAAGATGAATGTGAAGCTTTTAAGGCATGGATGGAAAGTCACCAGTTTTACACGACACCGGCTTCTACAAAATTTCACGGCAACTGGGATTCGGGTCTTTGCGTACATTCGCTGGTTGTCTGCGCCCAGGCCCTGCGTTTTGCCCAGGCTTTTCTTTTGAATTACAAGAGCAGCCCTTTTGGAAAGACTTGCACAGCTTTTGACTACACGGCAGAGGATGTTTTTGTAGCAGCGATGGCCCACGATTTTTGCAAGGCGAATTCTTATAAAATTGAATTCAGGAACACAAAGGACATAAACGGCAACTGGACAAAAAAACCGATTTTTAAAACTAAGGAAGAGCTGCGGAACCTGGGCCACGGAAATGAATCTGTTTTAAATTTGCTTGAATGTATGCCTTCATTTTTAAAAAGACGAAATGTCCTTGAAGCCATCAGCCGCCACATGGGCTTTTCGGATTTGACGGATGTGGAAAAAATAAACTATTCAAACTTTTTGCAAAACCCGCTTGTTCTTTTGCTTCAGTACGCGGACCAGTCTGCTGCGGCTTGGTGGGATTGTTAGGGGTGAGATGATTGGTTGGGGGACATTAATTTCTTTCGGGACTGGCACTCATTTCGTAAAGCAACCGATGTTTACGAAACAAACACTTCTTTCGTAAAGCAGACTGCAGTTGCTTTCGTAAAGGAGCAGATGTTTACGGAAGAAATGCTGCTTTTGGAAAGGAGGCACGGCTTGCGACGGGAATGATGCTTTCGGAAAGGGGCGCTTCTTTCGTAAAGCAAACCGCAGCCTCTTTCGTAAACAGACGCGGCTTTCGGAAAGGGGCTGCTGTTTACGAAAGGAATACCTCTTTAGTAAAGCGGCCATTGTTTTCGAAACAAACATTTCTTTCGGGACATTCACCTCTTTCGTAAAGCAAACCACAGCCTCTTTCGTAAACAGGCACTTCTTTCGGGACTGGCACTCATTTCGTAAAGCAAACCGCAGCGGCTTTCGTAAACAGGCACTTCTTTCGTAAAGCGCCCCCCTACTCCTCCGGATAAAGCGTGTCCTTGTAGTAAGACAAGACTTCCAGGGTAAAGTTCTGTTCGATTTTTTCCTTGTAGTTTTCTATTGAATAAATGTAGTTTAGTGTTGAAAAAGGGGTGCCACTGCCTTTTACACGGCCCTGACCGGCGTTGTACATGGCCAGGCCGACTATTTCGTTTTTGCCAAGGCCTATGCAGTAACTTAAATGTGAAAGACCATAATAGGCTGAAGTGTCTGCGTTAAAAAATTCTTCTTCTGTAAGATATGGAAAGGATGATGAATTCAACTGAAAAAGACCGCGGTCAACGCTGCCGTTTGTGTTTACGTTGTAGGCTCTGACCTTGTAGCGGCTTTCTGCGTGTGCCAGGGAAAAGGCAAGTGGAAAGGGAATATTGAATTTTTCAGCATTTTTCAGGATTGCAAGGGCTACGCTGCGATTACCGGTTAAGTCGCTGTAAAACCATTCAACTGCCAGCCGCGTTTTTGGCGAACGGTAAAGTTCAAAAGAAAGTTCTGTTACAGAAATTAATTTTTTATTTTCGTCTTCATCACTTTCTTCCAGCAAAACTTCTTCTTCGTCAAGGCGATAAAAATAGGCAATATCTTCCTCTTTTTCTTCTTCTGGAAGCAAAACAGAAGTTTCACTTTCTTTTAAGGATTCTGCTTTTTTTTCGGCAAGAGAAAAATGAAGGGCGTAAAAAGCAAGGCAGGCCAAAATGAGAAAAATTGAAAAAAAAACAATTACGCTTGTCCAAAAAGACTGACTGCTTTCCTTTTCCACCGTCAGACCTGAAGTTAAAGTTTAACAAAAGCGGAATTTTTCAAAAGCTCTGCATTGTCCGTAAAAAAAACATACTGCTGATGTTTTGCCGAAAGTTCTTCAACAAAAAAATCTGCAGGAAGGTTTTCTGGAATTTCAAAGCCCACCACGTTTTCACAGTCCTTTATTCTGCGGGCAGCGTGTTTCATGGCAGCAACAAAAGCCTCTTTGGCGGCCTGGTCATTTGCTTCACCATCGCACAGGGGGCAGATGACAGCATAAGATTCTTTTTCTTCTAAAACTTTTAAAGCGTCGCGCAGTTGAGCAAGAAATTCTTCATTGTAAGATTCTTCATTCATTCCGCAAAGTGTCCACGGCAAAGTGATAAGAAAAATTTTTTCTTTGGCGCAAAGATTTTTTACATCACGGCAAAAAGCTTCCGCATGAAGCACCTGGGCATTTTCCAAATTACACTTGCGCCCATCTAAAAAATAAAGCACATTATTTTCACATTTAACCTTAGCATCAATTTTCATGACTTTATTATAATGCTTTTACTTTTTGTTGAAAAGATTTTTGGGCGGCCCGCTTTACGAAAGATGTGAATGTCCCAAAAGCAGCACCTGCTTACGAAAGTAATTCATGTTTAACCGCGGCCTGCTTTACGAAAGCAGTGCCAGTCCCAAAAGCAGCACCTGTTTACGAAATCAATGCATGTTTAACCGCAGCCGCTTTACGAAAGCAGTGCCAGTCCCAAAAGTAGCGCATGTTTACGAAATCAATGCATGTTTAACCGCGCCGCTTTACGAAAGACGTAAATGTCCCAAAAGCAGCACCTGTTTACGAAAGTAATTCATGTTTAACCGCGGCCTGCTTTACGAAAGCAGCGCCAGTCCCAAAATCCGCACCTGTTTACGAAAGTAGTATATGTTTAACCGCAGCCGCTTTACGAAAGCAGTGCCAGTCCCAAAAGCAGCACCTGTTTACAAAATCAGTGTATGTTTAACCGCAGCTGCTTTACGAAAGATGTGAATGTCCCAAAAGCGTGCCTGCTTTACGAAAGCAGCACCTCTTTTGAAAAGAAATGCTCCTTTCCTAAACCAGTATGAACCGCCACCAAAAAAAATTTAAAACAAAAAAAACTCCTGCCCAAACGCAAGAGTTCTTTCAAGCAGCGCAAAAACTACTCAGTTAAAATTTTAATAACTTCTGCCTTATCCTGAGTGTTAAGAATAAGGGCACGCTTGTCAGCAGACTTAAAAAGCAGGCTTACTTCAGCAAGAAACTGAAGGTGAGGGCCAGTCTTGTTTACTGGTGACAGTGTCATAATAAAAATGCGGCATGGTTCCTGATCAAGGCTGTCAAAATCAACAGGGTTATCCGAAATACCAATGCAGGCAACTAAATCACTAACAGAATCAGTTTTTCCGTGAGGAATAGCAATGCCGTGCTTCATGCCAGTAGACATTTTGCGTTCACGATCAAGAACACATTCCTTTGCGGCAGCCTTATCTGTTACCTTTCCTGCCTTAACAAGAACGTCAAGCAGTTCGTCAATAATTTCTTCTTTTGTTGTTCCTTTTAAGTGGAGTTCCACTGTTTCAGGTGTTAATACAGTTCTCAAGTCCATACCATGAGTTTATGTTCACTAAACAGATTTGTCAAGTTCAAAAAAAGACGATTTTTTCTTATTTTTTTTTGAAGAAAACGTGTTTAAAGACGGCCAACCGTGGTTCCGCTTCGCTCCATTGCTCCAGTGCCTTCCGCAACCAGGCTGCGCCTGGCCACTAATGTCCGACTAGTGCCATACCACTTAAAAAAAGTCGCAAAATGAAGAATTTATTTTTTATTTTCCTTTTTTTTTACAGAAAAAAATTCGCTTGAAAAAGCTGACCTCCTATGCTGCAAAGCCTAGCCTGTTTAATTTACAAATGAAGTTCTTCTTCTTAAAACCAGCCTAGCCGGCCGTGAAAGGGCTTGGTGCCACGAAGTGGCACTGGAGCGAAGCGATATTTGCAACAAGCACGAATGTGCGCCGTTTCTAGCAACCCTGCAAGGGCCGTTA
>CAVCWN010000128.1:0-5517 GCA_963605975.1 Desulfovibrionaceae bacterium
GAATTCTACCCTTTCTAAAAAAGCAATTAGACACTTTAAAAAACTTTTATTTATTGACGCCAAAAAAATCAACTTTTTGTTTCACATGAAACATTTTTTCTCCCCTATTTTTTTTGTTTCATGTGAAACGTTTTACTCTGTAATTTTTTTATGATGATAGATAAAACAAATTTATAAATTTTCTGCTAAACAACATTTTTGAAGACAATAAGTGCATTTACAAAAGAATTAGAAATGACTCGAGAAGTTTATTTTTTTTAAATCAAAGGCTTAAACTTTTTATCTTTCAAGTTATTTATAATGTTGATTTTTTTAGAGATGCTCTTAAAATATTTATTTAAAAAATTTTCCTAAAACCTTAACATTTAGAGGCAATCAAAAAAAAATTAATATCTTTTATGACAAATCAAATTTGCAAAGAAAATAATATATGTTTTATGACTAGCAACCCAATTTTCATTTTTAGAAAATAAATTTTTCTAGCAAACAAAATAAAACAAATTTAAAATAGTTAGGTTCCTAACTATTTAATATATAAAAGGATGACCCGTCCACTAGAAACTCTAATGACGGGTCGGTGAGTTATATGGGAATCCCATAAAGTAGCCTCTTGGTTTGATCGCTTTTTTTGAAGTGATTCTTTTTACATATAACTAAATTAAGTGTAAAACACTTTTTCTAAAACGCAACAAAGACAGACTATGTATTTTTTTAAATTTAACACAGGTAGAGTGTGTTTTTAACAAAATTTGTAATTTTTTAAGAGTATAGGCAAAAATTATATTTAATTTTTTATAAAATTCTGTGGATTTTTACTTTTTCCTTAAGTCTCAATTTATTTTTTGAATGATGCTTCTAATAAAAAAAAACATAGCCCGCCATGGAGCAATGCGAAGCAGTCTGTGGCTTTTGCCACAGACCGAACGTTAGTGAGTTGCGGAACGGCGGTTGAAGAAAAGGCGGTATGCTTCAAAAGAAAATAAAATTAATTTTCTTCAGGGGCAATATTCTCTGCGCCAGAATCTTCTTCACTGTTAGCAATTCTATCAATTCCAACTACATAATCCGGATCTTCAATATCAACAATTTTAACTCCGCTACTTGCACGACCCTGCTTAGAAATTTTATTTGCATCAACACGAAGGGATGTACCGTGACTTGTAATTGCCATTATGCTGTCATCATCTTTAACGGTAAGAGCTCCAATAATTTCACCCTTGCCATCAACATCTCCAAATACGCGCTGACCACCAGTTCCTCTACCATGTGCTGAAAATTCTTCAAAGTCAACTCTCTTTCCATAACCGGATTCTGTAATAACCAACATTTGAGTTTGTGCAATAACTGGTGTTGCTGCGCAAAGTTCATCGCCACTTGAAAGTTTCATTCCTGTAACACCGTGACTTGCTCTGCCCATTGGTCTGACATCTTCTTCTCTAATTCTAAGAGCTTGACCTCTGCGACTAACAAGCATAATTTCAAGTGAACCTGTTGAATGAACTGTACTTACGAGTTTATCACCTTCATCCAAACGAATTGCCTGCATTCCTTTTGATTTTGCATTTCTAAATTCAGAAAGAGGTGTCTTTTTTACAATACCATTTGCTGTTGCCATAAAGAGGTATTCGTTTTCCGAAAAATCTTTAACTTTTTCAACGATTGTAATTTCTTCATCGGCGCTAACTTGCAAATAACTTTTTATGTGAGAACCGCGGCTTGTCTTACTTGCTTCCTGAATTTCATGAACTTTAATCCAGTATGCTTTTCCAAGATTTGTTATGAAAAGTAAATGTTCATGTGTTGAAGCAACAAACATTTGGTTTATATAATCTTCTTCAATAAGTTTTGCGGATATTGAACCTTTACCACCACGCGCTTGACTTTTGTAAAGGCTGACTGGAACTCTTTTTATATAACCAAGTTTTGAAATAAGGATAACCATATCCTCCTTTTTTATCATATCTTCAATATTGATATTTTCTACTTGATTTGAAACTATTTGAGTTCTTCTGTCATCGCCATATTTTTCAGCAAGTTCTTGTGTTTCAGTTTTTACTATTCCAAGAATTTTTTCGTGATGTTCCAAAAGATCTTTACAATAAGCAATAAAGTCTTCCAATTCTTGAAGTTCTTTTTTAAGATCATCAACGTTAAGATGTGTAAGACTTTTTAATGGCATGTCAACAATTGCCTGAGCTTGAACGTCATCAAAATCAAATCTTTGCATGAGTTTTGCTTTTGCTTCATTTGCATCACGGCTGCCACGAATAATTTTTATTACTTCATCGATATTGTTTATAGCAGTAACAAGAGCTACAACAATGTGATGCCTTGCTTCTGCTTTTCTAAGATTATACTGAGTTCTGCGTGTAATAACTTCGTCACGATGTTTTACAAAATTTTCAATAAGTTGTTTAAGTGTAAGAATTTGTGGTTTAAGATAGCGCTTTCCACCACCGGCATCTTGTGGAACAAGAGCAAGATTTATTACACCAAAATTTGTTTGTAAATCAGTTTTTGCAAAAAGTTGATTTAAAACTACTTTTGTAATTGCACCACGTTTTAAATCAATTACAATTCTCATTCCAGTGCGGTCTGAAGATTCATCATTGCAACCTGTTATTCCATCAATTTCTTTTTCTTTAGCAAGGTCAGCAATTTTTTTTACAATATTTGTTGTGTTTACACCGTATGGGACTTCTGTAAAAACAATTGATTCATTTCCTCTTTTGTCTGTTTCTATTACAAACTTAGAACGTATTGTAATTTTACCGCGTCCTGTTTTATATGCTGTTTTAATTCCTTCTGTACCGTAAATTACACCACCAGTTGGAAAATCTGGTCCTTTTATGTGCTGCATCAATTCATCAATTGTAATTTCTGGATTGTCAATATAGGCACAAATTGCAGACGAAACTTCCCTTAAGTTGTGTGTTGGCATATTTGTTGCCATTCCGACAGCAATTCCAGTAGTTCCGTTACAAAGTAAAAATGGAAATTTTCCTGGAAGTACAGAAGGTTCTTTTGTTGATTCATCAAAGTTTGCAATCATATCGACGGTATCTTTTTCTATATCAAGAACCATCTCTTCTGCAATTTTTGACATTTTAGCTTCGGTGTAACGATAAGCAGCTGCAGGGTCACCGGCAATTGTACCAAAGTTTCCCTGTGGAGTTACTGTTGTATATCTTTGAGCAAAATCCTGCCCTAGACGAACCAATGCGTCGTAAACAGAAGCGTCTCCATGAGGATGATAATGACCAAGAACTTCACCAACTATTGTTGCACACTTTTTTGTAGCTCCGGAACTTGCCAAGTGAAGCTGATCCATTGCATACATAATTCTTCTGTGAACAGGTTTTAAACCATCTCTAACATCAGGAAGAGCGCGTTGCACTATTACTGACATTGAATAATCTATGTATGCCTGTTTTACCTCATCTTGAATTGAAATAGGTATTAACTTACCACCTTCAGGAGTTGTGATTTCTTCCATCTTTATATCCTTTGAATTTCGTTTTTAAAATTAGAAATCAAGATTTGCATAACTTGAATTAGCTTCTATAAATTGACGACGAGGTTCTACTTCTTCACCCATGCAAACAGTAAATATTTTATCTGCAGCGATGGCATCATCAATTTTTACCTGACGCATTTTTCTGTGTGCAGGATCCATTGTTGTTTCCCACAATTGCTGACCATCCATTTCACCCAGACCTTTATAACGCTGAACCTTAGCTTTATCTCTATTTTCACCAAGTTCCTGCAAAGCTCTTTCCCTTTCTTCTTCTGTATACACATAAACAGGAGTTTTTTTACCCAGTTGGACCTTAAACAAAGGAGGCATAGCAAGGTAAACATAACCATTTTCTATAAGTTGTGGCATGTATCTAAAAAAGAATGTCAAAAGAAGAGTTCTAATATGTGAACCGTCAACATCGGCATCTGCCATAATAATTATTTTGTGGTATCTTAATTTTTTTATATCAAAATCAGCACCAAATCCTGCTCCTAATGTTGCAATTACAGGATTAAGTTTATCATTATTAGAAACTTTGTCAGCCCTAACCTTTTCAACATTCAGCATTTTTCCCCAAAGAGGAAGAATTGCCTGTGTTTTTGGATCTCTACCTTTTTTTGCAGAACCACCGGCAGAATCTCCTTCGACAATATAAACTTCACAAAGTTCAGGATTATGTTTTAAAGAACAGTCTGCAAGTTTAGCTGGAAGACCCCATGAATCACCAAAAGTTTTTCTACGGCTATTTTCCTTGGCTTTTCTAGCAGCAATTCGGGCAGCAGCTTCACCAACTGCTTTTTCAAGAATCTGATCTATTACTTTAGGATTTTGTTCACCCCAAATTGTAAATTTTTCCTTTATAAGCTGATCTACATAAGTTCTAACTTCTGTATTACCCAGTTTTGTTTTTGTTTGACCTTCAAATTGTGGTTCTGTAACTTTCACTGAAAGAACTGCTGTTAAACCAGAACGAACATCTTCACCAGTAAGAGTTTCTTTGTCACCAAGTTTTTTTGCCAATTTTTCTCTTTGTTCAAGAAATTTTTTAAGTACTACTGTTATTCCTGACTTAAATCCATCTAAGTGAGTTCCACCTTCACGGGTATTTATATCATTTACGTAAGAACAAATATTTTCTCCATAAGTATCGTTGTACTGCATGGCTACTTCTATTTGAACTCCATCATTTTCACCGTTTATATAAATTGGTTCAGAAGGGACAACAGGTTTATCTTCATTTAAGAAACTTACATAATGTTTAATTCCACCTTCAAACTGATAAATTGTTTCTTTTGGATTTTCAAGCCTTTCATCTCTAAAAATAATTTTTATTCCAGGATTTAAAAATGCCAATTCTCTTAAACGAGTAGACAGAGTGTTATAATCATAAGTTGTTGTTTCTTTAAAAATAGTTTCATCAGATTTCCACCTGATTGTGGTTCCGTGAAGTTCAGTTTCACCAATTTCTTCTACTTTTGTTTTTGGAATTCCAAGTTTATATTCCTGACGATAATGTTTTCCATCTCTGTAAACATCTGCTGTAAGCCAAGTCGAAAGAGCGTTTACACAAGAAACACCTACTCCGTGAAGACCACCTGATACTTTATAATTTGATTTATCAAACTTTCCACCTGCATGAAGTTGAGTTAAAACTAACTGGAGAGCTGAAACTTTTTCTTCAGGATGAATATCAACAGGAATACCACGACCATCATCCTCTACTCTACAAATGTCATCTCTTTCAAGAGCAACGACAATTTTTGTACAGTAACCAGCCATTGCTTCATCAATACTATTGTCTATAACTTCGTAAACTAAGTGATGTAATCCATTTGGACCTGTAGAACCAATATACATTCCAGGTCTCATACGAACTGCTTCAAGTCCATGAAGAACATGGATATTACTTGCACTATATTCACTTGAATTATCTGACATTTTTAACTCCAAAAAAGTAAGATATGAAAGAATTTTTAAATAAATTTTTTCTATATAAT
>CAVCWN010000129.1:0-2773 GCA_963605975.1 Desulfovibrionaceae bacterium
ACCCCGGACATAGCGACGGTTGGCACAAGAGCGAAGCGAATGGAGCCAACCGGACCGCCCGAATTCTAAAAAAAACTAATAGCGGTAACTTACCCCAGCCAAAATTGCTGCCAGTTTGTCCGGATTTTTGCAATCGAGGGCTGCCTGAAGGGAATGGTTTGATGTGTCTGTTTGGATGCCAAAAATCTTTGTGAGGGAAAAAGAAATGTTAAAATCGTCTTTGGAAAATCCGGCGGTTTGGTCAAAAGTGATTGAAGAGCACAAATTGTAGTCCAGCCAGAGGGTGCCGTCAAAAGCGAGTAAGGCTTGTTACTTGGAAAAATCTGTGGGACTTAGGTAGCCGGCCTGGATTTGCTGGAGGGGCGTGAAGTCTGTGAAAATCTGGAGTCTTGCGCCTGCCCTGCCGTAGCGAGTGTTTAGGGCTGTGTCGAATGGGAAAATTGCGACGCTTTCGAGGGCGAGGTGGTTTCCCAATGGCATGTAGAAGGAGGCCATCCAGTCAGTGGAAGTGCGGAAGTCGGAAAGGGATGATGATGAAAAGGAAACTGAGGTTGTTGAGGAGTCGCTAGTGTCGGTGCCGGTCAGGAGTTCAAGGATTTTATCTTTTGTTAAAAAGGATTCGTAGGCTGTTCCTGATTTTGCTTCAACGGTTGTAAAACTTACGGCTGTGTCTTTTCTATAAAATATAACTTGAGTTGATTGTGGAATTTGGACAGTGCAAAATGCCTACAATTGGAACGTCCATGGTCTGGGTAAATCCGCCCTTGCCCTTGCACTGAACAGTGATGTCCCAGCCGATCTGGGCACCCATGTCATCGGCAATCCAGCTGCCAACAACTGCACCCGAACAGTAAGGCTGGTCTGGATCTTTTTCAAGCCAAGTGCCGCTTTGTAGTGAATCCGAAAGTTTGTAAACAGTTTTTACTTTTTCAGGTTCTACTCCAACAAGAATTCCTGTGATGCTGCCGGCGGTTTCAAAATAATCTTCATTAAAGTATATTTCGCATTCGCTGGTGATTTCCGGGCAGGAAGCAATTTTTTTGCTTTCCAGATAATTTTCGATTTTCTGCCTGTCATCTTTTTCTATAAGATAATCGATGGGCAGTTCGTCTTTGTTTTTAAAATATTCTTTGGCATAAAACTTCACGCCAGAACATTCGTAATTTATAAGATTGATGTCAGTTTCGTTTGAAAGACCGTAGATGAGGCTGTCAAACAAAACCGTAAAAATTACGCCAAATGCAACTGCACTGGCAGTAACAAAACTTCGCTTTTTGTAGCGGAACATATTTTTCCAGGCCATTTTAAAAATCATTATTTTGCCTCCGGGATTGGTGCATTCTGGAGCCCCAATGGGCTCCGACGAGTTTTAACTCTTGAAATAGCAAGAGTTAAAACATCGCTTTTTTAAGGTTAGCTCTAAAAACTGAAGTTTTTAGAGCTTCAGTCAAGATTTTCTATTTTTCCGTCGCGGATTCTGATTATTCTTTTTACGGTTTGCATGACCAGCTGGTCGTGGGTAGAAAAAATGCAAGTGACCTTTAGTTTTTCGTTGAGCTCTTTCATTAAATCCAAAATCATTTTGCTGTTTTTGGAATCCAGGTTGGCGGTCGGTTCGTCTGCAAGAACTATGGCCGGCTCTTTTACCAGGGCTTGGGCAATTGAAATACGCTGCTGCTGGCCACCGGAAAGTCTTGACGGAAGCCTGTCCTGCATGCCATCAAGTCCCACTTCCTTGAGCATTGTCCAGGCACGTTCACGAACTTCCTCTTTGGAAAATTTGTTTAAAAGCGAAAGGGCCATTTCAACATTTTCCTGGGCCGTCAAAACCGGAATCAAATTATAACTCTGAAAAATAAAACCAATTTTTTCGCGGCGGAGCAAAGTTTTTTCTTTTGTATTCATCGTGGCGATGTCGCTGCCGTCTAAAAAAATATGTCCTTTCTGTTATGGAATCCAGACAGCCAATTAAGTTTAGCAGGGTGGTTTTTCCAGAACCAGAAGGGCTGGCAATTGCGGTGAACTCGCCTTTTTCGATGTCCGCCGTCACTCCGTCCAAGGCGTGAACTTCGACAGAAATTTCAAAATTCTTATTTTGATTTTTCTTGTTTTTTTGTCAGAGTTCGCAAAATAGATTTTTTTTACGTCTTGAATTTGAAGTATTTTACTCATAAAAATATCCTTAATGTTTCAGTTGATTAAATTAGTTAGCATTTGCTAACCAGCAAAACCTATCACTTATTTTATTTTTTTTATGCAATACATGTTTATATATTTATTTGCTTAAATGATTATGAAGATATGTGTTTCGCCCGAAAAAACTCCCCAAGAAAACAGTCTAAATGTATGCCAAATAAGTCTTTAACTATTGACACAATTATTTTTTTCCACTATATTTTTCTAACTTAAATACGACGCTGGGTAGAGCAGTTGGCAGCTCGTCGGGCTCATAACCCGGAGGCCGCAGGTTCGAGTCCTGCCCCAGCTAAAGAAGAAGCGCTTTCTCTTACGTGAAGGCGCTTTTCTATTTTAAAGCAGGTGGGGCAGGACTCGAAGCGAAACGAGCGCCGACCAGGTGGGAGGAAAAGGCGGCAGGAGGCCGCCGGCAGCGAGTGTAGCCGCCCATGAAGTCACAACAGGAGGTTGTGACTTCATGGGCGAGTCCTGCCCCAGCTAAAGAAGAAACTCTAGTTTAACGGCTAGAGTTTTTCTATTTTAAAGCAGCTGGCAGGACTCGAAGTGAAGCGAGCGCCGACCAAGCGGGAGGAAAAGG
>CAVCWN010000130.1:0-2585 GCA_963605975.1 Desulfovibrionaceae bacterium
GATCTGGAGCGGATGCTTACAAGGCTTTGTGGAAGCACATGTTCAATTACTTTACAAAGGAAAAGGGTCTGCACAATTTGATATGGGTTTGTAATGCCCAGGACAAGGACTGGTACCCGGGGGATGAATATGTGGACATTGTGGGTTATGACATTTACGTAAAAAATTACCGGTCTCAACTGGATAAATTTAACGAATGTTATTACATGTGTGATGATCCGGAAAATAATCCTAAGATGGTTGCCCTTACTGAAAACGGCAACATTCCAAGCCCTGACGCCTTGCAGCAGGATTTGGCATGGTGGCTTTACTTTATGACATGGAATGACACTGACGCCAGCGGCACTAATGAAAGCAACTTCTGGGAAGGAGAAGCCCACAACACGGCTGCCCACAAAAAAGAAGTTTACTTAAGCGATTACGTTCTTACCCTGGACGAATTGCCGGATATAAAAAATTATCCTCTGCCAGAAAAATAAATTCAAACTTGACCTGACATCATAAAAGCCACTTCTTTACTAAAGGGGTGGCTTTTTTTGAGGAAAACCATTAAAGGGGTGGCTTGATTTTTTTTATTTCAGGCTTGATTTTTGTGATACTTGATTTTTGCATGGTAAATGCGTTTAAATTAAGGGCAGTTCTAAAATTTGCAATTTACAGGGACTTACCCTGATTTGGCTTAAAAAAAAGGAAAATAAAATGGAAAGCAATATGATTTTATCTGCTTCTGGCTGGCGAAAAGTTTTTGCCCAAAGCGGAAATGAAAATGACGAAAGCGAAAACATTGGAAGTGAAAACGAAAAACTTGTTGCCCTTATTGCAGAAACTTTCAGTCAATACGTAATCAAAAAGACAAAGAAAAAATCTCCATCTATTGTTTTGGCAAGGGACACAAGGCCTACTGGAAAAAGCATTTGTAAAATCATGGTGAAGGTTTTTTGCCACTTTGGAATAAGGGTCCAGTATTTAAAAGCGGCAAGCGCTCCAGAAATTATGGCTTATTCAAAAAAGTTCAACGGTTTTTGCTATGTCAGCGCCAGCCACAATCCTATAGGTCATAACGGTTTTAAATTCGGTTTAAATGAAGGCGGTGTCATAAATGCCGGGGAAGCAAAAATTCTTGCAGACGATTTTAAAGAAAGGCTTGAAGCAGACAACGCAGAAGAACATGCAAAGGAAATTTTATCTGACCCAAAAGATGAAAAGGAATGTGAAAAAATTTTAAAAGAAAGCCAGAAGGCAAAGGAAAAAAGTCTTTTGTCATACACTGCTTTTATAAAGGAAGTTATCACTGGCAGCAAAAAAGAAAAAGATCAGGAAAAAGTTTTTAAAGTCATTTCAAATTACCTTTCAAAAAATCCTATTGACATTGTATGTGACATGAACGGCAGCGCAAGAAGTGTTTCCATAGACAAAAGTTTTTTGCCACAAAGGGGCTTGGGCTTTATTGCTTTTAATGACCAGGAAGGTCAAATTGTCCACGAAATAATCCCTGAACCTGAAAACTTAGTTTATGCCCAGAAAAAAATGACGGAATTGCAAAATGAAGGAAACAAAAATGCCATTTTGGCCTACATGCCTGACTGTGACGGAGACCGCGGCAACCTTGTTTACTGGGACGAAAAATCGTCAGAGGCTAAAATCATAAAGGCACAGGAAATTTTTGCCCTTTGTGTTATGGCAGAAACGGCTTACGGCATTTGGAAGGCTGACTATCTGGACGATGAAGGATTTTTTGAAAAAAGAAAAAAGACTGCCATTTGCGTAAACTGCCCTACTTCAATGCGCATTGAAGAAATTGCAAAGGCTTTTGGAGCAAAAGTTTTTCGCGCAGAAGTCGGGGAAGCCAATGTTGTAAATCTGGCACGTGAAAAGCGAAATGAAAATTACAAGGCCAGAATTTTTGGAGAAGGTTCCAACGGTGGCAACATCACTTTTCCTTCAAGCGTGCGTGACCCTCTTTCAAGCGTTTTTGCAATTGTAAAGCTGCTTTCCATTCGAGACACTATTGCAGAAGACGGCAGTCTGCACAAGGGACTTTTTCACATCTGGTGCGAAAAAAGCGGCCAGGAAGAAAAATACAAAAAAGACTTTTCCCTGCAGGACATTTTTGATTCCCTGCCTGTCTACACAACAACGGGCGTAAGTGAAGAAAGGGCTGTCTTAAAAATCCAGTCATCAGACAAGGGGCTTTTAAAAGAAAGATTCCGCCTTTTATTTGAAAAATCTTTTAAAGAAAAAAAGGATTTTCTTTTTAAAAATTACGGAATAAAAAAATATCATGCCTTTATTACAAACGGCACAAAGGAAGCAAAAAGCGACGCCAACTGGAACAATGCAAATGGCGGTTTAAAAATCATTTTTTATGATGAAAAAAAAGAAGCTGACTCTTTTATCTGGATGAGACCGAGCGGCACGGAAAATGTTTTTAGAATTATGTGCGACGTAAAGGGTGACAAAAAGGAAAAAGAGGCCTTCCTTCTTTCATGGGAAAGTTCCCTTATAAAAGAAGCTGACAGTGAAAAATAATTTTTAAAGACTTCTATAAGGGTATCTCTAAAAAATCATTTTCAATGCTTTTTTAG
>CAVCWN010000131.1:0-4587 GCA_963605975.1 Desulfovibrionaceae bacterium
ATTCTGAACTGGACCTGCTGGTTGCTTACAAGGCACACGCAAATGACCCTCGCATTCAGTCTGTTGTAGAAGATATGGCTAAGGAACTGGGTGCTGACGGTAACAATTACCCTGCCCTTCTTCCTAGAATGGCCCAGTTTGAAATTACACTTTTGGACTGGATTGAAGCTAACAAGGGTTCTAAAAAATATGTTGCTCTGGCAGACAAATGTTGGCCTGCATTCCCTAAGGAATTCGGCTTTGAACCTTGCTACGTAAACAGTCGCCTGGTAACAAGAGGCATTCCTGTTGCCTGCGAAGTAGACATTTTTGGCGCTTTAAGCGAATACATAGGAACATGTGTTTCTGGCGAACCAGTTACCCTTCTTGACATCAACAACTCTGTTCCACGCGACATGTATGAAGCAGACATCAAGGGCAAATTCGCTTACAACTACAAACTCGAAGACACATTCATGGGCTTCCACTGTGGAAACACACCTTTCTGCCGCTTAGCAAAAAGATCAAAGCCTGGCGTAAAGTACCAGCTGATTCAGCACCGCCTGCTTGAACCAAAAGACAGCGAACCTGACTTTACACGCGGTACTCTTGAAGGTGACATCATTGACGGACCAATCACATTCTTCCGTTTACAGTCTACCCCAGACACAAAGCTTCAGGCATACATTGCCCAGGGCGAAGTTCTTCCTGTTCCTACACGTTCATTTGGTGGAATTGGTATTTTTGCCATTCCAGAAATGGGCCGCTTCTACCGCCACGTGCTTGTTCAGAAAAACTATCCTCACCACGGAGCAGTTGCATTTGGTCACCATGGAAAGGCACTTTACACACTCTTCCAGTATTTAAAGATTGCTTCCATTGACTACAACCAGCCTGCATCTGAACGCTATCCAAACGAAAATCCTTTTGCTTAAAAAAAAGGTAAAAGGCCGCCTCTAAAATTTGACATTTTAGGAGCATCTAAAAAAAGCACTAGACTTTAAAAGCCTGGTGCTTTTTTCGTTTAGTGGCACCTCTAAAATTTAAAAAGGAATTTACCCGGGAATTTATAAAAAAATAACTTGTCAATTTTGACAGATTGGAGTAAATTTTTCTTACAGCCTATGAGAATTAAAAGCACAAAGAAGAAATTTAACATTAAATTCTACATTATTCTTTCAGTCACAGAAACTCTTGCCCTTGCTTCGCTTGTATGCCTTCTGGCTTTTTATATTCTAAGAAATTCCATCCCGCAAAAAGCAAATATTTATCCTATCATCATTTTTCTGGCAACAAATGCCATTTCATTTTTTTACGTAAAAAGCCAGGCCCGAAAAGATTCTTTAACAGGCCTGCCAAATTCCGAAATGATGATTCTTTTTGCCATAAAAAAGTACATCTTAAAAAAATTGCCCTGCTACACATCAATCTTTTTGAACGTAAAGAATTTTAAATATGTAAACCGCGCTTTTGGAAACGGGCCTGGCGATCTTATTATGAAAGAATATGCCCACCGCATAAAGAAATTTCTTTGCAAAGACGAATATGTCTGCCACATGGGCGGTGACAACTTCCTTGTTTTGATTTTTAAACACCGCGTAAACGAATTTCTTGCTTACCTAGACAACATTGTTATTGATATTGAAATAAAGGATGAAGTAACTTACCTGCCTTTAAAGTCCCACGGTGGTATTCATGCCCTTAGCCAGGAAGATAAAATCGGGGACGTCTTTTCTAAACCGAATATTGCTTTTGGAATGCAAAAAAACAATAAAAGCCAGGACTTTATGTGGTTTAAACAGGACATGGCAGAACAGCTTTCTTTGGAAAAAGATATAACCGTAAATTTGCAAAAGGCAATGACGGACGGTTCACTGGATGTTTACTACCAGCCAGTTGTGGACATCCGAACAAACCGCATAGCCAGCGCAGAAGCTTTAGTTCGTTGGAACAAAGACGGAAAAAATCTTTTACCAGCAGATTTTATTCCTATTCTGGAATCTTCCGGCATTATTGGGGACTTGGACTTCTGGGTTTTAGAAAGGGTCTGCCAAAATTTGCAGCAGTGGGTTAAGCAGGGAAACATTCCTGTCAGGTGCTCTGTGAATTTTTCAAAATTGAATTTGCACACACCAAACTTCCACACTCACATCATCGACATTATAAACAAGTACGACATAGACAAATCTTTAATTGCCATAGAACTTACTGACTCTGGCAAAGAAAAAGATGCAGAAAATTTAAAATCATTCATTTCCAAAATGTCAGAAGCCCACATTCTTACAGTCCTTGATGATTTTTCCATCTGTTTTTCAAACCCAGATTTAATCCGCCAGCACCATTTGAATTTCATCAAACTGAACAAAACTTTTATAGAAGAAATTGAAGCAAATGACGGCCACAATTCAAACAGAACACTGGTAAAAAATCTTGTAAACATTTGCCACGATTTAAAATTCAATGTCATTTGTGTTGGCGTAGAAAATGAAAGCCAGAAAGAAATTCTTTCAAATATGAGATGCAATCTTTTGCAAGGCTACCTTTACGACGGTGCCCTCAAGAAAGAAGATTTTGAATACCGCTTAAGAAATTCAATTTACACTGTTTAGTTGGGGGAATAATGCTTTTTACAATTTTGTATGGAATCCTCTTTTTTATGTCTACATCAGCTGTACTTGTTATGGCTTTTAGAACTTACAAAAATGTAGACATTTATTATTTTACAATAAATCTTACCATTGTAGTATCTGCCCTGGGGTACTGGACGCGGTCTACGGCACAGACCGCCCTTATTGCCATGCTGGCAAACAACATAGCCTGCCTGGGTTCAACACTTTTGCCAGCCATTTACCTTTTTGGAATTTTAAGATCTTTAAATGTTGACGTTCCCCGGCTTGCAAAAATTCCAGTTTACCTTTTTTCTTTCGCCCTGCTTGCTTTAATCTGGACAAGCAGCCAAAACAACCTTTTCTATTCAGCATTTGACGTTGCCTGGACAAAGTATGGTCTTTACACAATTACAGTTGACGGCCCTTTAAAAATTTTACATTACATTTACCTGGCCTTCATAGGCGCTTCTGTTTTTATTTCCTGCATTTACGGTTTTTCCCACCCGGAAAAATGCACTCTTTTTACAGCCCTGTCATTCTTTTTGTTTACAACATGCATTGTAATCCTTTACGCCATTCAGTTGATTTTCCATTTGCATTACGATTTGTACCCTCTGGTTTTTGGACCAGGTTCATGGATGCTGGCCATTGCCTTTGACAGGCGGTCCACCCACGACATAAACAACATTGTTTCTACAATGCACGATGAAGGAACAGAAACTGGTTACATAGCACTGGATTTAAAAAGAAAATACATTGGCGCAAACGAAATAGCCATGGACTACCTTCCAGAACTGAAAAAGCTTTCCTTAAACAAAGCCGTCTTTAATGACAAAAGCGAATTGTCAAATATCGTAAACAAAATCATTAATGCCTTAGAAGACGGAGACGCCGAACCATGTTTAGTAAAGCACCAGGAAGCCGTCATTCGTTTTAAAGTAAAATATTTTCATTTACAAAAAAAAGATTCTACGGGCGGCTATTTGATTTCTGTAAAAAATGACACAGAACACCAGTTGTACCTAGACTTTATAAAAAATTACAATCGCAATTTGCAGCAGGACATCAAAAGGCAGACTGAACGCATTCACAAAATTCAGGAACAAGTTGTCATGGGTCTTGCCAACATGATTGAAAACCGTGACGAATCAACTGGTGGTCACGTAAAGCGCACAAGCGAAGTCGTAAAAATTCTTGTTGACTACATGATTGAAAATCACATTGGAAATTTGGACCGCACATTCGCAGACGACGTTATCCGCGCAGCCCCTATGCACGACTTGGGAAAAATTTCCATAGACAACGCCATTTTGTGTAAGCCCGGAAAACTTACCACCGAAGAATATGAAATTATGAAAAGTCACCCGGCAAAGTCAGGCGAAATTGTAAAGACAATTTTAAGCGGTGTGGAAGAAGCAAGTTTTATAGACGTAGCTTTTAACGTGGCCCGCTACCACCACGAAAAGTGGAACGGCCAGGGTTACCCAGATCATCTTAAAGAAAATGAAATTCCTCTTGAAGCCCGCATTATGGCAGTGGCAGACGTTTACGACGCTCTGGTCAGCAAGCGGTGTTACAAAGAAGCAATGTCTTTTGAAGAAGCCGCAAAAGTTATGATGGAAAGCATGGGCAGCCATTTTGACCCTATGATGAAAGATGTTTTCCTGGGTTGCCGCTTGATGCTGGAAGGCTATTACAATCGTTTTGGTGATGCTTAATTTTTTTTGAAGCATACCCTCTTTTCTTCAACCGGCTTTCCATGGCTCCGCTTTGCTACGTCCTTTTTTTTGGCAAAAAAAGGATTGCTTCGCAACCATTCCAATCCGGGCTAGGATTTTTTTTCTTAGCAATATTTTTTTTTCTTCTACATAAAAAAACAGGCTGGGGCTATGGAGCACCGGCGAAGGCACTTTCAAGTGCCGAAGCCGAAGAAAAGTGGCGCGCCATTTGCGTGACACTTTTCTTTGAGCGCTAGCGAAGTGCGTAACAGCCCTTAGGA
>CAVCWN010000132.1:0-4472 GCA_963605975.1 Desulfovibrionaceae bacterium
GAATTACGCTTTTCGTAAACAAGGCCGTCGCGTTACGAATTACGTTTTTCGTAAACAAGACCCATCGCGTTTCAGAAGCGTCTTTCGTAAACAAAAGCCCCCCACATTACAGAAGCGTCTTTTGTAAACACCTCTACTTCAAAAACTTTCCTGCGTGCCAGAGTTTTTCCAGTTCGTAGAAGGAGCGTGCGTCTGCTGACATTAAGTGAATGACAATGGAACCCAAGTCTATGGTTTGCCAATCGCTGCCCTGAGCTGACTTTGTGTGCGTCAAACGGATTTCAAGATCATTTTCTTTTATGTAATCTTTTACCACTTTGTAAAGTCCCTGGGCCAAAGCGGAACTTGTGACTGTTGCTATTACAAAATAATCTGTCCAGCTGTTAAGAAGTGAAACGTCAATCACTTTTACATCCTGGGCCTTTCCGTCTTCAAGTAATTTTGCAATTTCCAAAGATTTTTCTTCTATTGATTTTTCAGTTTTTTCTGTCTTTTCCATTTTCTTTTCCTTAAAAATTTGTTGATTGATTTTTCATCTATAAAAAAATTTTGCTAAAAAAAATTTGCTTTCTAAAATTTACTGGTGACTTTCTCCTGCATTTTCTCCAGTCGCATTTTCCCCGCCAGAATTTTCTGCATTTTGATTTTGATTTGAACTTTCACCAGCACCTGTCTGGTTTTGGTCACTTTCACCTTCACTTGTTAAAGAATCTGTCACCTGCAAGTCTTCCAGAGTAGTTTCTTCCGGCGGAGTGTAGCCTCCTACAACATAGCGGCCGTCAAAATCCGCACCCAGAATAATTGCAAAGTCTACAATCGCTGCGTCAGCGTTCACTTGGTTTTCCTGGGCCTGCACAATATATGAACAATGCAAAAAGTTTGCAACTTGAGCTGCCCCTTCTTCATTGCCATAATTGTCAATTATCACAGTATGCTCATAATCCGACCTGTCTGCATTAGCAGTTGAAATAACATCAAAGTTTGCAGACTTCATCACAACCATTGTGTTGTGGGCCAGCCCCTGAACATTCGTTCCATTATAAATTGAAACAGAAACTTTCTGTATTGAAGAAATAAGTCCTTCTTCTGTCTGCTCTACAACTTCTTTTATGAGGTCACCGTTGTAAAGAGGGAAAACAAGAATCTGTTCGTCAACACTTCTTGGCACCCCCTGAATGGAAAGTGGTTCAAGTGATTCTGTATCAATATTGGTAAGCTCATTTAAAAGAACCAAAAGACCGTCTGTGTCCAAATTAGAAGTAATCCTGTCTGAAATAAGTTCAAAATTCTTTTTTGCAAGAAGGCTGGCCTTGTTTTCTTTCAGGCCCGAAATCAATGAAATTAAAATATTTTGTCTGCGCTGCAAAGCTTCACTGTCTTCTTCATTTGGCAGCTGATAGGACATGTATGTGCGGATTTTATCTCCGTCAAGAGTAACGGCACCGCTTGGCAAAAGCCAGATGTCTCCATTTTTGCTGCGCTCGTCGATTGGAGAAGGAACAAATATTTTTATTCCCCCCAAAAGGTCAACCAGCTGGTCCAGTTGGGAAAGGTTTATATCGATTGTAAAAGGAATTTCAATTCCCATCAATTTTGAAATTTCCTGGCAATATTTTTCCATTCCCTTTTCTTTGTAAACAGCGTCAATTCTGTCTGTGCGTCCAATGCTTGAATAAATGGCACCAGTATTTCCCGCAATGTAAAACATTGAAGTCTTTTTTGTAGTAGCGCAGTAAAGCAAAAGATTTGTCGTCATTGCATTCCCTTCATCATCAGACAAAACAAAAAGGACAGGCAAAATGCAATTTTCTTCTTTTAATTTTTCACTGACAGGATCAGTCTTTAATGTAATAAAAGAAACCACAGAAACCACAAGTATAATAAAAAGCATTATACCCATGAGAATTACATTTTTCATAGTTTTTGAAAGTGCCATCAGTCTTTTCTTCCTTCCAGTGCTGTTAAAAATTCCAAAGTCTCTTTAGAAACCCTGCATTTTTTTTCCTTAAGATATTCCATATTTTCTTTAACAATTCTGATGCACAAATCCTTCAAAGAAAGATTCAGCATTTCTTCATAAAGTTCTTTTGTCATATTTTCGCGGCCAGGTTCAATTTTATCCGCAGCAAAAATAACCAGGCCCAAATCAGTCAAATCTTTTTTACCATAAGTGTGCCATGCAATGGCATCAAGATATTCCTGGTCCTCTACCCCAAAGGAATTTTTTAAAAGAACTGCAGCCGCCCTTCCGTGCAAAAGAGAAGGCTTTTCTTTTTCGCTTTCAGAAATTTCATAACCATCACAAGCAGCCAGGGTCAAAAACTGAGCGTCACTTAAGCGCTTACACATGTCGTGGGCCAGACCGCATGAATATCCTTTTTTTTCATCCAGACCAAATTTCCGGCATAAAACTTTTGCCGTTTCTGCAACACGTTGGCAATGTTCAAAACGTTCACTGTCAAGATTTTCTTTTTCATATTGAAGGATTTTGTTTATGAAAGAAGAATCTCTTACATCCACATTTTCACTCATTTTAAAACCCCATATTTTTTTACAAGTCTCTAAAAATCACAATTTTTAGAAAGCCTTTCTATTATAAATACAATTATAAATACAATCCCTTTTTTTGAATATACTTAAAAACTTTTTCAGGAACAAGGTAATTCACATTTTGACCTTTTGCCGCCATAGCCCTTATTTGAGTTGAACTCAATGTTACAAGAGGATTTTCCAATCGAAAGGCATCCTTAAAAAGCGGATCTTTTTGCCAGTCGTAAACGGCATTTTGATCAAGCTTTGCATATTCACCAGTTGCATGGTTTTCAAAAGCTTTTTCTTCTTTTGATTTTTCACGGACTGCAAGAAGCAAGCTGCACTTTTTAGAAAGTTCTTCTGCCCTGTGCCACAAATGAAAGCCAGACAAAAGGTCATCCCCCATAATAAGACCAATTTTTCCTTCCAGATGCTTTTTATATTTTTCTTCCAGAAAGCAAATTGTGTCATAAGTATAGCTGACTCCCTTTCGCTTAAGTTCACAGTCGTCAACCAAAAAACGCCTGTCACCCTTTACAGCCAGACGGCACATTTTTAAACGGTCAGCCCCACTAGGATCCCGGCCACCGGAAGCCTTAATTTCTTTGTGGGGAGGATTTAAGGCCGGAACAAAAATCACTTTATCATAGCCTGCTTCCTCGCAAACCGCAGAAGCCAGAATCAAGTGACCGGTGTGAATAGGATTAAATGTACCACCAAGAATTGCAATTTTCAAAAAAGACTCCTAGTCATTCATTCCAGGAAACTGTTCTTCCATTGTGTCATCAACAGAACGTTCCTTTAAAAAAGCAGACACCTTTTCTTCACATTCATCATTTTCTTCTTTTGAAGAATGATTTTTTCCAGGCTGTCTGGTGCACTTCATTTTATCCGCAAGTTCCAGAATGGCATTTTTTGCAAGATCCATATTTTTTCTTGCTGCCACAGAAATTTCAATCACCTTAGCAGAACTTTCTTTTTCAAGAATTTCCTTCTTTAAAGCAGGGATATTTTCTAAAGCTTCGTCCAAATCAATTTTGTTTAACAAAATAATTCTAGGCTTAGAAAGAAGGCTTTCATCAAATTTTGAAAGTTCATTCAAAAGCTTTTCATAAGCGCCAAAACATTTTGGATCACTTGCATCAATCATAAAAAGCAGGCATGAAGTTCTTGAAATGTGTTTTAAAAAACGGATTCCCAGCCCTGCACCTTCTGAAGCACCTTCTATAATTCCAGGAATATCCGCAATAATCAAATCGCTGTCCTGGTCAATGTGCAAAACTCCCAGATTTGGAATTTTTGTAGTAAAAGGATAAGGAGCAATTTTTGGTCTGGCGTTTGTAAAATATTCCAAAAGGCTGGATTTACCGGCATTTGGAAACCCAACCAGACCAACATCCGCCATAACGGAAAGTTCAATTTTTAAAAGTCTTTCCTGACCAGGCTGGCCCTTGTTTGCAATGCGGGGAGCCTGATTTGTACTTGATTTAAAATGAACATTTCCCCAGCCACCATTACCGCCAGTCAAAAATTTAAAAGTTTCATCTTCACTTTCCACAGTAAAATCGTGAATGATTTCACCGCTTTCCTTGTCGCGAATGGTAGTTCCCGGAGGCAAAGGAATAATTACATCCTCACCATCCTTACCATATTTGTTCCAGCTTTGACCATCACTGCCATTTTGAGCCTTAAAAACAGGATGGAACCTTAAATGAGCAAGAGTCCTTAAATTGCGCTTTACTTGAAAAATTACATCACCGCCGCGGCCGCCGTCACCACCGCTTGGACCGCCATTAGGAATATATTTTTCCCTGCGGAATGAAATACAGCCGTTTCCGCCCTTGCCCGAAATAACTCTAATCACTGCTTCATCTGCAAACTGAATCATAAAAAAACCTGACCTTTTTAATGGAGCCTCTAAAAATTGCAATTTTTAAAGG
>CAVCWN010000133.1:0-6218 GCA_963605975.1 Desulfovibrionaceae bacterium
AATAGCCGAGCCACGAAAGGGCCGTTTAACAAAAGACGGTATGCTTTGAAAAAAAATAAAAAATCAGTCGCGGGATTTTAGGGATTCGACCATGCTGATTTTTGTGATGGATTTTTTCATGATGAGGTTGACGAAAAATGTAAAGAGGAGGGAAAGTAAAAATGCGGCCAGGTAACTGAAGGGGTGAACGCTGCGGCCCCACATGATGACGTTGACTTCGGTTGCGTGAACGACGATGGCGTGGAGGGGACCGCCGAAAAGTAGTCCTAAGAGGCTGCCCATGACGGAAAGGATATTTATTTCGCGGAAGATGTATTTTCTTGCTTCTTTTTCGCTGTAGCCTAAAACTAAAAGTGTGGCGATTTCTCTTTTGCGTTCACAGATGTTTATGTTTGCCAGGTTGTACAAAACGATTATGGAAAGGAGGAGTGATGTTATGATGATTACAAATACTACTATGTTGATGGCAGAAATGGATTTGTGGGCGCTTGCAACTAAGCTGTCTATCCACATGGCGTAAATGACGCTGGACGATTCCATGAGAGACGAAACGCTTTGCTGGTTATTTTTTTCTTTTGTGAAATTTACAAGGGCTGCTTTGTAGGCTGGCTCTTTTCCAAAAAGATTTTTGTAAAGTTCTTTTGTGGCGTAGACGTTTGCGTACATGTAACATTCGTTTGCAGCAGAAAGTAATACTTCTTTTTTTATGCCGTCAGAATTTTCTATGGTAAGATAGTCTCCTGCTTTGGCTCCAAGAATTTCACACTGCTTTTCTGTCATGACAATGCCGTCTTTTGTGAGGGGTATGTTTTTGTGCCCCCTGCGCGTCCGAAGGTTCATAAAATTGTTGATGCGGCTTTGGTCTTCTGGTACGTAAAGCTGCATATTTAACGCCTTGCCTTTGTAGGAAACATTTACGTTTTCACTGGCAACTTTTAAGTAAGAGGAAACTGTGCTTTTGTCATTTAAAATATTTTTTACGATGGCGTCTTTTTCAAATGCTTTTTCGTCATTGACCATCAGCGAAACGTTAAAGACTGCCAGGTCATCAAATTGAATTGTGATTATGTCCTGCAGGGAATCGCGAAGTCCAAAGGCTGCGACTAAAAGGGCTGAACAGCCGGCAATGCCTGCTATGGTCATGAAGAGTCTTTTTTTGTAGCGGAACATGTTTCTGGCTGTTACTTTGCGGGAAAAACTTAATCGCTTCCAGATGGGTTTTATGTATTCAAGAAAAATTCTTTTTCCAGGCAATGGAGCTTTTGCAGAAAGTAAGGCTGCTGGGCGGGCAGTACATTCTGAAAGGCAGGCGCATGCGGTGGCAAATAAAATTACGCAAATGGCAATCAAAGAAACTGGTATGGCGATGGACCAGATGAAGGGGCGATTTCCTAAGGGAACAGTATACATCATGCTGTAGGAAAGGGAGACTGCTGCAGGGAAAAGTTTAAATCCTATGGCAAGGCCTAGTGCGCAACCTAAGGCGCTTGAAAGGAAGGCGTAAAAAATGTACTGAGATAAAATTTGAAGGCTTGAAAATCCTAAAGATTTTAATGTGCCGATTTCATTTCGTTTTTCTTCTACAAGGCGGGTCATTGTGGTAAGGGCAACCAGCAGGGCTATAAAAAAGAAAAATGCCGGAAAAACTTTTGCAAGCGATTCGATTTTTTCAATATTGTCTTTGTAACTTGAATAGCCTGTGCTCTGGCTGCGGTCCTGGATAGAAAAAATATTCTGCCTGTAGGAATTTAAATTTTCCAAAAGATTTTTTATGGATTTGCTTACATTCGAATATGATGTGCGATTTTCTTTTGGAGAAAAAATTATTTTCTGGTCTGCCTCTAAGGCGTTCAAAAATGAAATATCATTTTCTGGGAATTTTTGAGATGTTTCTTGGGCTGGGGATTTTTGTGAATTTGATTTTTGTGACGAAGATGATGTAGACAGTAAAGAAATTATTTTCTTGTGATTTTCTGCTGCCTCAAGTTCGCTTTTAAAAAGTGAAGTGTCTGCACTGGCGGCTTTTTGGAATGCAAGGTCCAGGCTGTCTGTCATTTTAGAAATGGAATCCAGTCTTGAAAAAATTTGATTTTCGATTGAAGAAGAAATTTTTTCTTTTGTATTTTCTACAAGTGCCTTGTATTGGTCGCTCCACGTGTCAAGTTCTCTTGCATTTTTTATGGTGACGTAAAGATGATTGACTGAATCATTTATAAAAAAATCAGGATAAAGATAAAGGGCTAATTCAAGTGAGCCTGAACCTTTTAGGGAAGGTTCTAATTCTGCGGAAAAAAATACCGGGCTTTGCACAATGCCTGAAACTTTTACTTTTTTGCTTTTATAGTTTTCGCCGCTTCCTTCAAGGACTGTAAGGTAGTCACCAACTTTTGGAGCAGAAGCGCTGTAAAGGCTGACTAGTTGCACAAGACATTCATCGCTTGAGGCAGGGTAACTTCCTTCCTTTAGTTCAAAGCGGTTTACTTTTAAATCTTTATCTTTGGGGAGAATTCCAAAAAGGCGGACAGTAAGTCTTTTTCTTTCCTGAGTTAAAAAAACATCATCTGCAACAATGGCTTTTTGAATGTCTTCAATGTCATTTATTTTTTCCACGCTTTGAATTTCTTCCTGACTAAAGCCTAGAAGGTTAACAAGGTCCAGGTCGTAAAGTTTGTATTTGTCCATGTAGGAGTCAGCAAAATTTTTCATGTCAGGACTTGTGGCCATCAGCCCTCCCAAAAATCCTGCACCTAAAGCAACAATGGCAAGAATTGCACAAAAGCGGTTGAAAGAAGATTTTATTGTTCTATAAAGATTTTTTTTGCTCGCCTTAATTTTCATTTTACATTCCTAAAAAATTACCATTCAATTTGGTCAGCCCTTAGTGGATTTTTGCAAAGTTCTGTGCTTACGGCTTTTCCATTTTTTATTTGAATGATTCTGTCTGCCATTTTTGTGATTGCATTATTGTGGGTA
The DNA here is from genome assembly GCA_963605975.1 of Desulfovibrionaceae bacterium. Classification (GTDB taxonomy): domain Bacteria; phylum Spirochaetota; class Spirochaetia; order Treponematales; family Treponemataceae; genus Treponema_D. The sequence goes on from CAVCWN010000133.1 coordinate 2,974, forward strand.
ATAACAACGACTGTTTTATTATTTTTTTTGCATGTGTCCCAAAGCACTTTTAAAACTGCGGTTCCAGTGTTTGTGTCAAGTGCGCCAGTTGGTTCATCGCACAAAATAAGTTCCGGATTTTTTGCAAGAGCCCTTGCTATGGAAACGCGCTGCTGTTCTCCGCCGGAAAGTTGGGAAGGAAAATTGTCTGCCCGGTCTTTTAACCCAACTTCTTCTAATGATGTCATGGGATCAAGTGAATCTTTGCAAAGTTCAAGGGCCAGTTCTATATTTTCTTTTGCGGTCAAATTTTGAACCAAATTGTATGATTGGAAAACAAAGCCAACGCAATTTCTTCTGTGACCGGTTAATTCTCTGGCAGAAAGATTTCCAATTTCTTTTCCATCAAAAATTACTGAACCAGAGGTGACGCTGTCCATGCCACCCAAAATGTTTAAGAGGGTACTTTTTCCAGCACCAGAAGGGCCGACTATTACGCAGAATTCCCCCTTTTCGATTTCAAAAGACATCCCATCCAGGGCACGAATTTCATGACTGCCGCTTTTGTAAATTTTATAAACATCACTGAATTTTATGTATGGCATTTTTTCCTCCTCTTATGTATGGAAAGGGATTTTGATTTTGGAACATTCACGCATTTCGTAAACATCGCTGCTTTCGCAACATTCACCCCTTTCGTAAACATCACCGCTTTCGTGACATTCACGCGTTTCGTAAACATCACCGTTTTCCAAAACATTCACGCTTTTCGTAAACATCGCTGCTTTCGCAACATTCACGCTTTTCGTAAACATCGCCGCTTTCGCGACATTCACGCATTTCGTAAACATCGCCGCTTTCCAAAACATTCACGCTTTTCGTAAAGCACCCCCCACGTCTCACATCCGCAAAATCTTTTCCCTGTAAGTTGCAGGCATATGTTCCGCCAGTAAGTTTTTAGCCCCCTTTCCACCATCTTTTGCCAGCAAAGAAAAATAAGAAAATATTTTTGCAAAATCCGAATTCAATTCAACCTGAGGAAAAGAAAAATCACTTGCAGAATTTTCTGTTGTAGACTTTTCAAGCGAAAAAGAATCCAGAAGGTTTTCTTCAAGGCCGTCTGAAAAAAGCGTAGAATTATTTGAAGAAAGTTTTGAAAGCTGTGTTGAAAAAGCCATGACCAGTTCGTAGCATGTCATTCCGTCTTCGCTAAAAGATTTTGAAGTGAGGGAATGGCGATCATTATAATATGAAGAAAGTGAAGGAGCCAATTCCCAAATGGAAGAGACAGCCTGGTCCATTTTTTCTAGACAAAAATTTTCGCTTTGGTCGTCAAGAATTATATCTTTTCCGGCGCGAAAAAATCCCCAGGCTGCCAAAGGCATTTTTGGAACAAGGTCTGTGGGATTTATAAAATTAAAAATATTGTAATCCACAAGGGAAGAAATATTTTTTATTGTTCCGGGACTTGCAAAAGTGTAAGCGTAAATATTTTTTGGATTGTAGTATTCGTTTAAAAGCAGGGACAAAAGATTTACAACTGCCCCACCCCGACTGTGACCTGCCAAAATGATTTTTGCATTTTTATCTGTGATAATATTTTTTAAATCAAGAAAAATTTCTTCTGCGCAAAATAAAAAGTTTGCAGCAAAATGAGTGTCATCACTGGCAGAAGGAGCAAAGTCAAAATTGGAATACCATTCGTTTCCGTCTGTACCGCGAACAATTAAAATGTAGGCAGAAGATTTTTTTTCTTCTATTTGAATGCTGCCCTTCGAAAGGGAATAGGCTGCCGAATGTTTTATTTGATTTGAAGAATTTTCATAATTTTTTTGTTTAAGAATTTTAAAATCGTAAGAAGACAAAATGGCAGCCGTATTTTTTTCTGTGTGGGCCGTGGACAGTTCCAAAAGAGAAAGGGCAGCTTCTTTTGTAAAGGTAGAATTGTTTTTGGGCAGGCGCAATTCTTTTGCAAAAAAATTGATGTTTACAAAAACTGCAAAAGTAAAAAGAAAAATTCTTTTTAAGTTTAATTTTTTTCTATTCAAGATGCCACTTCCTTTAAGATTTATTTTTTTCAAGTGCCAGTTTCCAGTCAGGCAAGCAGGCTTTTACATTTTCAAAAATTTCACCTTCCTTTAAGAAAATGTCATAGGCCGTCTGTGGTTCTTCGTGCTTTATGTCAATTTGACTTTTGTTGATTTCAAATTCATTTCTTTCCAAAAGGGAAAATTTATTAAAGGCGTTTTCTGTTAAATAAATGCGGCCGGCCGGGCATGAAGAAAAGCGGCATGCGTAAACCACAGCCTTACCGATTACAGAATATTCCATTTGTGAAGCGGCTTTGTAAACGCTACCAAAATCAATGCCGGAACCTAAACCTGTTTTTACATTGCTTAAGTCAAAATATTTTTTGTATTCGCCAAAGACTTCTTCAAAAATCCGCTGGCAGTCAATCGAACAAAGAATTGCGTTTAAAAGCCCTTCCCTGCCAGAAAAAAAATCCGGGAAGAAAGCAAGAAAACCGTCACCTGTAAATTTGTCATAAATTCCATAATAGTCTTTTACAGAAGAAGAAAGCCCTTCAAGCAAATGCGTTATAAACTCAGAATAAATTTCCGGGCTTTGACATTTCAGCATGAGTTCAGTTGACCGCCTTATGTCCACAGAAAGGATGGTCGCATCAAATTTATTTTTTTCAATAAAGAGAGAAGCAAATTTTTCATCTTCCACCATCAAGACGCCGGCATCATTTCTAACACGAGCCATAAAATTCATAAGGCGGGCTTGATTTTCTACATCGTTTTTGTAGCGCTTCTTTAAAATTTTTTCGAAAGGCAGTTCCAAAAAAGATTTGCCCTTTGAAGATTCCTTTCGTAAACTTAAATGCCTGTCGTAAAAATCAGAAACAATCTGGTTATGCTTTTCAATTTTTTCTGGAGTTAAAAATCCTATGGAAGACAAAAAGCTGTAAAACTGAGCATTGTTTTTTTCTATCATGCGCCTTTCTTTTTTGTGGCGTTCTTCTATTTCTTTAGAAATTCTTTCTTGAATTTCCTTTGTTGAATTACTGAGATTTAATTTTTTCTTTTCCATACCTTCTATATTATAGAAAAAAGCTCTGTTAAAGAAAAGAAAAAGATGTTATTCTTTGCCAAAGAATTTTAGAATAGCCTAAAGAAGGTGCTGCCGCTAACGCGGAGTTTTATAAGGAGGTGTGATAAAAATTACATCCCTGTAATTTTTATCACTGCAGTTTTCCAAAC
>CAVCWN010000134.1:0-13994 GCA_963605975.1 Desulfovibrionaceae bacterium
CGTAAAGCGAGGCGCTTTGTTTACGAAAAGCGTGTTTCGTAAAGCGAGTCGCTTTTGTTTACGAAAAGCGTGTTTCGTAACGCGAAACGCTTTTGTTTACGAAATGCGTGTTTCGTAAAGCGAGTCGCTTTGTTTGCGAAAAGCGTCTTTCGTAAACAAAATCCCCTTCGTCCTATTCCACCCTGGCAAAAATGATTTTCTTTTTGCCGTTTTTTGTTTGCAAAAGCAAAAATTCTTTTTCGCCTTCGCTGTATCTTTTTACAATTCTTGCGTCTATTAAAACTTCCGTAAAAGCCTTTTCAAATTCCATGGATTCACTGTCGCCTAGCATTCTTGTGCTGCCCAGGTTATTTAAAACCTTAAAGGATTGGCCTTTAACTTTTGCCGAACCAAAGAAAATGTTTACTCCGGAATTTCCGTTTAATTCGTAATTTTTGTTTTCTGATTTTTCGATTGTAATGGAAGAGTCGCAAAGGGGAAAGACTTTTTCTTCTACTACAAGTTCCTGTGTGTTCCAGTTGCCTTCTATGTCCAAAAGTTCATTGGTAGAAGTGCAGGCCAAAAATCCGCATGCCATTATTGCCAGTTCTAAAAAAAGAATTGTCTTTTTCATTTTACTTCCTCTGGTGAATAAAATTTCTTTCTTTTATAAAAAATATTTTTCGTTAAAAAGTTACTTTTTTTGTATTTGAAATCAGGCATCTTAAAAAAAATCATTTCAAAAAAATACCCCTTACATTTCTGCAAGAGGTACTTTCTTTAGTTTGATTTTTTCACAAACTTTTTATTACAAAGAAGCGTGGCATGTGCGGGCAATAACGTCGTCCTGCTGTTCCTTTGTAAGGTTGATGAAGCGAACTGCATAACCTGAAACGCGAACTGTAAAGTTAGCATATTCCGGCTTTTCAGGGTGAGCCTGACAATCCTTAAGCTTTTCTACACCGAATACGTTTACGTTAAGGTGATGAGCTCCGGCGTGGCCAGATTCAGGTCCCATATCAAAGTATCCGTCAAGAACGTTTACAAGGTTGTCAATTCTTTCGTTTTCATCATGTCCCAAAGCGCTTGGGTTGATTGTCTGTGTATTTGAAATTCCGTCCAAAGCATATTCGTAAGGAAGTTTTGCAACTGAGTTCAAAGACTTAATCAAGCCCTTTGTTTCAGCACCGTAAGAAGGATTTGCACCTGGGCTGAATGGAGCACCAGCTGGGCGTCCGTTAGGAAGGGCACCTGTTGCCTTACCGTAAACAACGTTTGATGTAATTGTAAGAATTGATGTAGAAGGTTCTGCATTGCGGTATGTAGGATGCTTTCTAATCATTCCCATGAAGTCTTTAAGAAGGGTAACTGCAATGTCATCAGCTCTGTCATCATCCTGACCATAGCGAGGGAAATCACCTTCAACTGTAAAGTCTTTTACCAAAGTTACAGTGTCAATTACGTTTCCAGCCTTGTCCTTTACTTCAACCTGTTCGCGGTTAACGTGAACTTTTGCATACTTCATTGCAGAAAGTGAATCTACAACGTGGCTGAACCCTGCAATACCTGTAGCGAATGTTCTCTGAACATCTGTGTCTTCAAGGGCAAGTTCTTCAGCTTCGTAGTAGTACTTGTCGTGCATATAGTGAATTGCGTTAAGAACGTTTACGTAAACATCAGCCAGCCATTCAAGCATAGCCTTGTACTTTTTAACAACCATAGGGTAGTTTGAAGCATCGATTACATCAGCAGTGATTGGTGCATATTCAGGACCAATCTGCATACCTCTCTTTAAGCCTTCGTCCTTACCGCCGTTGAAAGCGTAAAGAAGAGCTTTTGCAAGGTTAGCGCGTGCTCCAAAGAACTGCATTTCCTTACCAGTTCTTGTTGCAGAAACGCAGCAGCAGATTGAATAATCATCACCCCAAACTGGGCGCATTACATCATCATTTTCGTACTGAATTGAAGATGTATCGATAGAAATCTTTGCAGCGTACTTGCGGAAGTTTTCTGGCAGTCTCTTAGAATAAAGAACTGTCATATTTGGCTCTGGGCTAGGTCCCATGTTTTCAAGAGTGTGGAGGAAACGGTAGTCATTCTTTGTTACCATTGAACGACCATCCTGTCCCAAACCGCCAACTTCAAGAGTAGCCCAAACCGGGTCTCCAGAGAAAAGCTGGTTGTAAGATTCAATACGTGCAAAACGTACCATGCGGAACTTCATAACCATGTGGTCAACAAGTTCCTGGGCCTTTTCTTCTGTAAGAATGCCAGCCTTAATATCTCTTTCAATGTAAATGTCAAGGAAAGTAGAAACGCGGCCTACAGACATTGCAGCACCGTTTTGTGTTTTAACAGCGCCCAAATATCCAAAGTACAACCACTGGAAAGCTTCCTTTGCAGTCTTTGCAGGCTTAGAAATATCAAATCCGTAAAGGGCAGCCATAGCCTTAAGACCCTTCAAGGCATTAATCTGGTCAGTAACTTCTTCGCGAAGGCGGATAACGTCTTCTGTCATTGTACCGTCACCAATGCCTTCAAAATCCTTCTGCTTTTCCTTGATAAGGAAGTCAATACCGTAAAGGGCAATACGGCGGTAGTCACCAACAATACGGCCACGGCCATAAGTGTCAGGCAAACCAGTCAAAATGTGGGCAGAACGAACTGCGCGGTGTTCCGGTGTGTAAACATCAAAAACACCCTGGTTGTGTGTCTTGTGGTATTCAGTAAAAATTTTGTGGAGTTCAGGATTAACCTTGTAGCCATACATTTCGCATGACTGTTCAGCCATTTTAATTCCACCATAAGGCATGAAGGCTCTTTTTAAAGGCTTATCTGTCTGAAGACCAACAACCTGTTCAAGATCCTTTCCTTCAGGGCAAATATATCCTGGTCCATGTGATGTAAGACCTGTTACAATGTCTGTGTCCATGTCAAGAACACCAGTTCTTTCTTTTCCGTCCAAACCGATGGACTTTTTGTTGTGTTCTTCCTTCTGCAACTTCTGCAATTCATCAAACAATTTTGTTGTAGCAGATGTTGGACCAGCGAGGAAGCTTGCATCACCATTGTAAGGTGTGTAGTTGTTCTGGATAAAGTCGCGGACGTTTACTTCTTCCTTCCACAAGCGGCCTTGAAAGCCGTTCCATTCTTCTTTCTGGATCATATAAAAACCTCTTTGAATATTGAATTCGAACCCACCTAGGGCGAGTAAAATTCACTTTCTTCCAATATAAACCTTTCCATTTTAATTTTCAATGATATATTTTGCTCTATTTTGTAAAATCTGGGGCAAATCGTAAAGTTCAAAGGCCCCTTTTACTTCAATGGCCCCCATACCGTTTTTTAAAGGCAGGGCCAAGTCAATGTCGTAACGGTCTCCCACAGCAACAATTTCCTGGGCCGGACATTTTAAAATTTCTACAGCCTTGTCAATCATAGCCTGGGCCGGTTTAGAAAGACAGCAAGTGTCCAGCCCAACAATGTCAGTGATTAAAGAATCAATGCCCACCGCCGCCAGAGTCCGCCTTGCCGCTTCCACGGGATTATTTGTCAAAGCCAGCATTTTGTAGCCACAGTCTTTAAGCTCCTTTAAACTAGAAAAAAGTCTTTCGTCATAAGAAAGAAAATCTTGGGGCCTCATAAGAGAATTGCGCCATTCGATGCTGGTTTTTATGTCCACACCAAAATAAGTAAAAGCGTTGCCCAAAGAAATTTTTTTGTCACCGTGGGCAGCAGACCATTGTTCCCTGAAAGCCTGCATTTTTTTCCGCCCCTCGTCAGCCGTCATCCCATTAAGAGCAGCCCAGTGGCGGATCTGGCAGTCCACTTGCTCTGCAACATATTCCTGGCTGTTGTAAAGAGTCCCGTCAATGTCAAAAATAAAGGCAGAAATTTTTTCGCCCAGTTTATAAATTTTCATTTTAAATCCTTTTTTTTGTTTTTTTTAGCATCCCGCCTTTTGTTAAACGGCCCTTCCAGGATTGCTAGAAACGGCGCACATTCGTGCTTGTTGCAAATACCGCTTCGCTCCAGTGCCTTTTCAAGGCCCAGCCCCTTTCACGGCCGGCTAGGCGCCTTTACAAGTACCATTCATTCCATCAGGAAAGAAAGTCCTCCTTAAAATTTTGAGGCAGAATCACTTTCTTTATTTTACAAAGACTTTCTGCCGCTTGACTGAAATTTTTAAAATCGCCCAGGCCACAGAAAGCAAAAACTGCATCGCCCAAAAGTTCTGCATCGCTGCATTCAGGAAGCAAAAGTTTCATGCCGCATATAGAACTTTTAAACTGTAACCATTTTTCGTTTTTTGCCTGGCCCCCTGTAACAGCCATCTCTTTTGGAAAGGCCAGTCCTTCTTCTTCAAAAGCCTCTTTTAAAATTCCAAGACCTTCCTTTACTTTAAGGGCCAGATTTTTCATTATCATTTTTCCTTCAAGAAAATTTTTATTTTCCAGGCAAAGGTCAATAAAGTCCTGGTAAGAAAAAATTTTATTCTGGTCTTTTTCAACAGCCTTTTTGTATTCTTCAAAAGCCTTGCCGCTGTCTTCAATCAAAAAACTTAAATTCCACAAGGCCGGAACAGCAGAAGGCAAAGTGCGAAGGCCCTTTTTATAGATGGCCCTGTCAGTAACAAGGTTCAGTCCTTCACTTGAACCGGCCCTGTCGCAAAGAGCCCCGCTTTTTGTGCATGCAGTTCCCAAAAGTGCGCTTACAAAATCCGGAGAGCCTGCAAAAAGAGGCACTTTCTTTCCCTTAAGAAAAGCTTCCCCCACATAAGAGCCGCTTTTTACAAAGGGTGGAATTTTACAAATGTCTTTTGGGCTAAGGCCTGCATTTTTTAAAAGGTCTTCTGTCCAGTAGGCAGACAAAAATCTTTCTTCTGGCAAAATTGTTACAGCCCGGCCCGTAAGCTGGTAAATTAAATATTCAGGGCCTGAAAACAAATATTTTGTAGAAGAAAAACTTTCTGTAAAATTATTTATAAAATAAAGAATTCTGTCCAAAAAAAGCGAAGGCCCTTTTTGCAAAACCTGATAGCTCCACAAAAGAGTCCTTGAGTCCTGGCTTACAAGGGTAGGCCCGTTACCGCTGATGCAAATGGCAGAAGGAAAGTCATCACATTTTGAAAGGCATTCTTCTGCTGCCATAAAAAATATTTTTTCCCATTCCTTGGCTTCAAAAAAAGCTGGCATGTTTTTAGAGTAGGGAATTCTTGAAAAGGCCAAAACCTTACCTTCAATATTTATTAAAGCCGCCTTTAGCGAAGAACTTCCAATGTCAGCCGTCAAGACACATTTTGTTTGCATAAAAGTATTTTATTCTTATTTGATTTTTCTTCAAGTTTTTTTAAGATTTTTTTTGTGGTGATAGCCCCCACCGGTGGAAGGACATTGTTGAAGAAAATGACTGAACCTTGAAAAAGACGCATAAACTGTGAACTTGTGGCAGCTGCCTTTGAAGCCAGACTTTAATGTTTTACGAAAACAGCATTGCTATTTGACAGACGCCTAGCCCGGCCCTGGAGCCATGCCGAAGGCAGTCCGAAACCTTTAGGTTGAGGACCGCGCGCAGCAAGTGGCGTAAGGCCGGTAAAACAAAAGGCGGAATGCTTTAAAATAAAAAAAAGAGCCTTTAAAAATTGCAATTTTTAGAGGCTCCTTTGAAAAAGCCATGCCCTGCGACATGACTTTTTTGAAAACTATTCTTTTTCTATCTGGCCGTCATCTTTTTTGGCGGTCGGGTCTGACACTTTTATCAGCTTGTCAATGATTGAGCGGTTGTCCAAAAGGTCGCTTAATGACTGCTGGTGGTGCAAGCGTGTGATTACGTTTGCAAAAAGGCCTGAAACGTTTGTGCTGATGTACCATTCGCGCTTTAAAAGTTCTTCGTGGTAAACGGCATTGGTTCCGATGATTCTGTAGAAAAGTCCCTTCTTGTAAGCTTCGTCAAAAAGTTCAATTGCGTTGCCTGTAAAGAATGGCAAACTGATTGCTGCTATGACTTTTGTGGCTCCCTGTTCGTGAAGGAAGGTCATTGCTTTAAGAAGGGTGCCGCCTGTTCCCAGCATATCGTCTGCAAGGAAGGCAACTTTTCCTTTTACGTCACCCAAAAGTTTTATGCTCTTGATGTTTGTGTTTTTTGCATCCTGGGTTACGATTGAATAGTCTCTTTCTTTATAAATCATTGCAAGTGGCTTTTTAAGGCCTGTTGCGTAGAATTTGTTGCGGTCAATGGCTCCTGTGTCCGGGCTGACTACGACCAGGTCTTCGCTTTTGCCTGTAAGGTCAACAACTTTTGCAAGTTCGCGGATAATCTGGTAGGAAGCGTGTAAGTTTTCACAGTGAGTGTGAGAAAATGCATTTACGATTTCGCGTGAATGTAAGTCCAGGGTAATAATTCTGTTTACTTCCATCATTTCGTAAATGTGGCCTAAAAGGGCTGCGGTTAAACCTTCGCGGCTCTTCTTTTTGTGCTGGCGGCTGTAAGGGTAAACAGGAAGGACTAATGTGATGGCATCGGCTCCGGCCTGGCGCACAGCGTCAATTGTTACCAAAAGGTTCATCACGTGATCGTTTACGGAAAAGTGCATGATGTTTTTACCATCGTTCATGGCAATTGCTTCATGATTTTCAACATCCTGAAAAATAAAAACGTCTTTTCCACGGATGCAGTCAAGCAGTTCAGCCTTGAATTCTCCGTTGGCAAAATAAGTAAATCTTGTATTAACCTTGAATGCCGGCGGACGATATTTGTCTGTCATCCCGCGAATACACAAGTCGCTGGTCTTCAGGTCGTTTTCAAGATTGATTTGCTGGACAAGCTTGTCTTTTTCAAGATCGTAGCGCTTGGCAATTACATCGCTCTTGAGTGTAAAGCGGTGCTTGTACATGTGGCGTAAGTGCGTGATTACTTCATTCGCAAACGATTCGCCACCCGGGCATGCAACTATTGCAAGATTTGTAGGTTCAGAATACGGCATTATTCTTTCCTTTAAAATTGATGTGGGGAATTGCCCTTACAGTTAAGACAGGCAACTCGCTCCCATTGTGGTGAAAAATAAAGAAAAATTCAATAAAGGGAGTCTTTAAAAATGCAATTTTTAGAAATGCCCTAAAAAACAAAGTCCGTTGGAGAATTTAAGGGAGAATTTAAACTTGGATTTTTGAGGAACACTTGATTTTTGTATTGGATTTTAAAGCCCCTGAAAATTAAGGGAGTCTCTAAAAATTGCAATTTTTAGAGACAACTTTGAAAAAGCGAATTTTAAGTCTTTGTATTTCAAAGACTTAAAATTCGAGAGGTATCTCTAAAAAAGCATTGAAAATGATTTTTTAGAGATACCCTTAAGGCTTTAGAGGGGCCTTTTACAATTCCTGGATTTTTGAAAGGGCAGGGTCTTTTATTTGCTTTTCCCTCTGCTCTTCAAGCACAAAGCGTATGAAGTGGTCTTCCAGGGTTTGTTTTGGTCCGTCTAAGTGTAAGCGTTGCCTTGCGCGTGCGTTATCCCGCCTGACTGTGTACAAAAGGTAAAAATCCCTGTAGTCAAGGCTTACGTCTGTTTTTACGTGTTCGTTAAGATAAGCACTTACTTCGTCACGGCCAATGGCTTTTATGCCCTGTTCCCGCAAAATGCTTCTTAAGCGGCCAATTTGTTCGTAGGAAATTCCAAAAAGAAATTCTTCCATTGCCTGGCTGACTTCCGGATCCCCCAGGCGCTTTTTTATAAACTGAGTCCACTGTTCGTCCATTTGAATGCTTACCAAAAGAAGTTCTGAAGTGCCCATCATTGTTCCAAAGGCAGGGGCCAGGGTGCGGCGGGCAGACCATACTTCCTGCAAAACCGGCGCAATGTCAGAAATGGTTTGATCCGCCCTGTGCTCCCACAGAATAATCAGTGAATTTGCCAGCTGGCGGCGCAAGTCCATGGAAAGTGTTTTATCATGAATCAAATTGATGTAAACGTCTTCTGCCATCAGGGTAAACATCATGGAAACAGTTTCGTCTGAATATTCTTTTACTTCTTTTTCGCTCATGTCTGTGTACATTTTGGCCAGACGTGACATGGAATAAAATGTGTGAATTTTAGCAACAAGGAAGCCCTTGCCCAAAATGGCCTTTGATGGCATGTGAAGGGTGGTGTCACCGTTGCCCTGGTAGGAAATAAGGCTTTCCACAAGGGCTTCCGGCGTTCTTACGGAAGAAGTTAAATTTGTTCTTTCCAAAAGCGAAGGAAACTGGGCAATGGCACTTGCCAGCTGTTCCACATCGTTCAGTCTGGACTGCAATCTTTCAATTCGCTCCGGGGCCTTTTCTGAAAGTTTTACAATCAACTTGTTTACAAGGGCCTGCTGTTGTTGAGTTAAAACTATAATTCCAGTTTTAACTTCATTTGCCTTCATTTCGTCCCTGTCAAAAAAAGATTCTATGTTTACAGATGTGTATTCAAAATTTACTTTGTTTTCTGCGCTTTTTTGCGGATTTTTACGAGTGCTCAAAACATTCTCCCAAAAATTACCTAAAATTAAGTAAATTATAGCACATCTTTAATTAAAATCAATATTTTAAAGAAACAAGCTTTTAAAAATTGTAATTTTTAAAGGTGGCAGCTAGAAAAAAATTAGTTTTCGCTTGAAGTAAGTTTGTTTGCAGGAATTTTCTGCAAATCATTTTGACTTAACTTTTTAAAAGTTGCCGGAATGGTGCCGTATGGGAGTGAATCATAAATGCTGATTACTTCTGTAAAACATGCAGCTGCTTCCTTGTACTTTTTTTGCTTAAAGTAAATGTGGCCTATTTCGTATTTGCCTTCTACGTAAATGGACATGTCCTGACCGTAATACATTAAAAGTTTTTCATAATAAGAAATGGCTTCTTTCTGGCGGCCCTTGTCATAAGCGGTCTGAGCATACTGGATGATTTCACGGTCACTCGTTTCTGCCGTAACTTCATGCTGGGTAGAAAGACATGAAGTAAATGAAATAAGGCTTATTGCTGCAAGTAAAATTGTCTTACCTAAAATTCTTGAATGTTTCATAAGTTAAGAGTATCATTTTTTTTATATTTGATACATACCTCTTTTTGCTTAGTTTTTTGGGGGGATAAAACCTGCCCTTTCTTTAAGGAACAAGCAAAAAGTTTTCTGGTTACGAAAAAGGCACGATGTAAAGGCTGATGTAAAATTTACCTGAAAAATTATGGTGCCGTTAAGGTGTGCTTTTATTTGTCTGGAGGAAATATGATTAAGGCTGGAATTATTGGTTCAACAGGTTATGCGGGTGTAGAACTTTTCAGGATTTTACTGCGTCACCCTGGAGTGGAAAAAATTTTCCAGAGTTCAGTGTCTTTTGAAGGCCAGCAGCTGGATTCTGTTTACCAGAATTTGCTTGGTCATCTGGGCACAAAAAGTGACGGTAAACTTTTGACGGCAGATGAAGTTGTTGAAAAGTCAGATGTTATTTTTACAGCCTTACCTCACGGAATCGCCGAAGAGTATGCAGACCGGGCCGTAAAGTCCGGAAAAAAATTAATTGATTTGAGTGCAGATTTTCGCTACGGCATGGACCAGGAAACCTTTAAAAAATGGTACAAGGCCGAATGGAAATTCCCAAAAGTTCATGAAGAAAGCGTTTACGGTTTGCCGGAAATGAATCGCGAAAAAATAAAAAGTGCCCGCGTAATTGGAAACCCTGGCTGTTACGTTACAAGTGCTACTTTGGGACTTTTGCCTGCTTTAAAAAACAACTTGCTGGTGTCAGGCCCAATAATTGTGGACGCCAAAAGCGGAGTTACTGGTTCCGGCAGGAATCCTTCTATGTCAAACCAGTTTTGCGAATGTGGTGAATCTTTTAGCGCCTACAAAGTTGGAAATCACCGCCACCAGAGCGAAATTGTAAGAAACGCTTCTATACTTGCCGGAAAAGATGTGGACATTATCTTTACCCCTCACTTGCTGCCTCAAAGCAGGGGCATTCTTTCTACCATTTATGCTCCACTCAGCCAGGAAGGAAAGGAACTTCTTAGCCAGAGGGCCGCTTCTTGTGGCACTAGCATGTTGGACGAAATAAGAAAAATCTACCAGGAAGCCTACAAAAATGAACCATTTGTTCGCCTTTTACCACAAGGCACTTTGCCAACTACAAGGACAGTCCGCTATTCAAATTTCTGCGACATTCAGATTTTCCTTGTGGATGACGGCAATATGCTAGAAGTGCTTTCTAGCCTTGACAACATGATAAAAGGGGCAGCAGGACAGGCTGTAGAAAATATGAATTTGATGTATGGCTTTGACGAAAAAACTGCCATCGATTTTGTTCCACCTGCATTTTAGGCAAAAAAATGAAAATAAGAATTCTTGGCAGCGGAACCAGTTTTGGCGTTCCAGTCATTGGCTGCAAGTGTCCCGTTTGTACTTCGTGTGATCCCAGGGACAAACGCTTCAGGGCCAGCGCCTTTATAGAAAGTCCTGCTAAAATTGTAATAGACACTGGTCCTGAATTTCGCCTTCAGTGCCTTAGGGCCGGCATTGATTCTTTAGACGCAGTTTTAATTACTCATGCCCATGCTGACCACATTTTTGGCCTGGATGATTTAAGAGTCTTCAGTCACACAAAAGCTGTGGGCTTTTCTACAAAGCTGAATACGGAAACAGAAGGTCCCGGCCTGCCCATTTATGTAAATGAAAGAAGTTTTAAAATTATTCACGAAACATTTTCTTACATTTTTACGCCAACGAAAGAAGGCGGTGGTAAGCCAAAATTAAATTTAATCAAAAACGAAATTTATACAGAAAAAAATCCCTTAAAAATCGGGGACCTGGAAATTATTCCCATTCCAATTCTTCACGGCAGCATGAATGTTTCAGGTTACCTTTTGAGTGAAGAAAAAAATGGCCAAAAACATTCCCTTGCCTACCTTACCGATTTAAATAAAATTGAAGATTCTTCTGTTGATTTAATTTTGAGAAATGCCGGCATTTTGGACCACGCCGTAATAGACGCTTTAAGGGAAAGGGAACATTCCACCCACTATTCTTATGACCAGGCCCTGTCCCTTGCAAACCGCCTTTGCCCTCGTCACACATGGTTTACCCACATGACCCACAATGCTTCCCATGTGCAGATTCAGTCTTACATAGACAGCCATTTGTCAGCCTTTGGAAATTTACAAAAGATTGTTTTGTCCGGCGGCAGCGTGGCTCCTTCCTATGACGGCCTTCTTTTGGAAATTTGATTTTTGCCTGATTTGATTTTTGGAATTTTGACTAGCATTTGTGAAGTTGATTTTTACAGATGCTGAAATAAATTCAGCATGACAGTTTTTTTTTACAACTGCTGAATAAATTCAGCATGAGGGTTTTAAAATAAAAATACCCGCCTTGAAAGAAAGACGGGTTTTGAAAAATTAATGGCAAAAGACTTATGCTTTTGGAGCACCTGCGTTAGCTGGGATTACATTAATTTTCTTTTCTACATAACCTGCGCGGAGGCAGTGTGCACATACATTGATTGTACGAGTTGTACCACCAAGATCAACCTTTACTTTAAGAATGTTTGGTTTCCAAGTGCGCTTTGTGTGGTTGTAAGATTTAGAAACCTTGCTGCCATGCATTGGGTGCTTTCCGCAAACATCACATGTTCTTGACATATTATCACCTACCTAGTTTGTGTTCTTGAGTTAAGTGTTACAATATTACAGAATTGATGGCGTCATGTCAACGGCAAAAAGCTTATCTGGTGGGGAAGAGTGAAAAAATAAATTCTTCTTTAACTGAGCCATTTGGATTTTTAAAAGCGCACGCAAGAAGCCTGTAGCAGTTTTTGCGAAGCAAAAAGGCGGAGCGTAGCGGAGACCGAGCGTTAGCGGGCTGCGGAAGGCTTCTTTGAAGGTTACGCTTTGCCAAAAGTTTTTTCAATTTCTGCAATTTGATCGCGGATAGCGGCGGCTTCTTCGTATTCGAGGCGTTCGGCACAGTCGGACATTTCTTTTTTGAGGGCTTCGATAAGTTTTTTGCGGTCCCGGGCAGAAAAAAGATTTGTGTTTTGCTTGAGGATTTCAAGATTTGCTTTGGCATTTTCCTGGGCATCTTCTTTTTCGTGAACAAGAATGTCTTCAACGGCCTTGCGGATTGTCTGCGGAGTAATGCCGTGTTCTTTGTTGTATGCTTCCTGAATTTTTCGGCGGCGGCTGGTTTCGTCAATGGCTTCTTTCATGGCGTCACTCATGCGGTCTGCGTACATTACAACTTTTCCCTGGGCGTTGCGGGCTGCGCGGCCAATTATCTGGATGAGGGATGTGGTGCTGCGCAAAAATCCAATTTTGTCTGCGTCAAGAAGGGCTATGAATGAAACTTCCGGCAAGTCTATTCCTTCGCGCAAAAGGTTAATTCCAATCAAAACGTCAATTTCGCCTGAGCGCAGGCTTTTTAATATTTCAACTCGTTCGAATGTGTCAATTTCCGAATGGATGTATTTTACTTTCATGTCAAGGCCTGTAAGATAATCGGTTAAATCTTCGGCCATTTTTTTTGTCAGTGTCAAAAGCAGGCTGCGTTCGTTTTTCTTTATGCGTTCCTGGATTTCTTTGTAGATGTCCTGCATTTGGCCTTCGCTTGGGCGCACTTCGACTATTGGGTCTAAAAGGCCGGTTGGGCGGATGATTTGTTCTACCACCTGGCTGGATTTTTTTAATTCTTGGGCGCGAGGGGTGGCTGTTACGTAGATGACTTGATTCATCTTTTTTGTGAATTCATCGAATTTTAAGGGGCGGTTATCCAGGGCAGAAGGCAGGCGGAAACCAAAGTTTACAAGGTTTTGCTTGCGGCTGCGGTCGCCTTCGTACATGGCGCCAATCTGGGGGACTGTAACGTGGGCTTCGTCTATGAGGCACAAAAAATCGTCCGGGAAATAGTGGAGCAAGGTGGCTGGCGGATCACCGGCTTTTCTGCCGGCGATTGGGGCGGAATAATTTTCTATGCCGGAGCAGTAGCCCATTTCTTTCATCATTTCTACATCGTATGTGGTGCGGGTTTTGAGTCTTTCGGCTTCAAGAAATTTTTTCTGGCTTTGAAGTTCTTCTACGCGGTCATTCATTTCTTTTAAAATTCTTTCACTTGCTAAAGCGAGCATGTCTTTTGGGACTACAAAGTGTTTGGCCGGGTAAAGAAGCAGTTCGTCCAAATCTTCTATAATGTTTCCTGTGATTACGTCGAAGCGGCGGATTTTTGCTACTTGATCAAAGTCCAGCTGCACCCGGTAAGCCTGGTCTGTTTCCATGTAGGGCGGGAAAATTTCAATTGTGTCTCCCCGGATTCTAAAGTTGCCCCTTTCTAAAACCATGTCATTTCTCTGGTACTGAACGCTTGTAAGGCTGGTGGCAAATTTTCTTGTGTCCAGATTTTGCCCCACTTCTATGTGGGTGCGCATTTCCTTGTAAAGGTCAGGCATGCCAAGGCCGTAAATGCAGCTGACGGTTGCCACAATGATTACATCCCGCCTTTCCATGAGGGCGTATGTTGCGGCAAGGCGCAGTTTATCAATTTCCTTGTTGACGGCAGCGTCTTTTTCTATGTAAAGATCACGGGCAGGCACATAGGCTTCCGGCTGGTAGTAGTCGTAGTAGGAAACAAAATATTCAACAGCATTGTCTGGAAAAAAACTTTTAAATTCCCGGTAAAGCTGGGCAGAAAGAGTTTTGTTGTGGCTGATGATAAGGGTAGGGCGCTGAACGGCTTCTATTATTTTTGCCATAGTAAAGGTTTTACCCGAACCTGTAACGCCTTTGAGCGTCTGGTACTTGTAGCCCTTGGCAAAACCGTCTGCTAATTTTTCAATAGCCTGTCCCTGGTCCCCGGATGGCTGAAATTGTGATACAACGTGAAATTTCCTCATGGATAACCTCTTGGCCCCTATTTACGAAACAGATGTTTGTTCGTCGAATGGGTGGCCTTGTTTACGAAACCAGTGTCTGTCCGTCGAACAGCCGGCCCTGTTTACGAAACCGGTGTCTGTCCGTCG
>CAVCWN010000135.1:0-4782 GCA_963605975.1 Desulfovibrionaceae bacterium
GTTTTAAAATGCGAACTTGAAAAACTGGGCGCTCTTCGCCTTCTTCAATTTGAGCGCCCAGTTTTTCAAGTTCGCATTTTAAAACTTTTATGCGGTCTGTTTCTTTTCTGCGGCAAACGGCTGCGTCTTCCAAAATGGTTGTTCCTTCTGTAAAACATGCGGCAACTGCAAGTGCGCAAATGGCATCCGGGAAAGGTGACATGGCCACATGCAATTCTTTACCAGGAAGATTTTCTGTAGTAAGGCGGCCCAAACCGTCTTTTGATTTTTTTAATCCCTTAACATAAAGGCGGCTCTCATCTTTATTCCATGTGATGTCAGCGCCAATTTTCTGGAAGACAGAAACAATTTCCTGGTCGCCTTGACTTGCACTTGAATCAATTCCTTCTATGACAATCTGGCTGTCAGAAATGATTGCGGCTAAAAGGGGAAAGGCAACCGCTTCCCAATCGGAAGGAATGTTTGTGTCAAAGGATTTTAATTGAGCTCCCCCTTTGACTTCAATGTGTTTAAAATCTTCATTGATGCTGCATTCCACTCCAACTTTTTTAAGCCAGTCCTGTGTCATCAAAAGATATGGTGTTTCTTTTGGATCAGTTAAATCAATTTGCAAAATTCCTTTCATGCGGATTGCGCTCATCATCAAACCGGAAATGTATTGAGAAGAAATGGCTCCTGTCGTTGTAACTTTTTTTTCTGAGGAAATGGGCCCTTTTATAATGAGCGGACAACCCTTTTCTTCCGGAGTTCGTGTGTATGCCAGGGCCCCCAATTGTTTAAGGGCATCAACTACGTGGAAGACAGGTCTTTTTCTAATGGAAGCATCTCCCGTAAAAACTGACCAGCCGTCAAATGTTGCCGCGATGGGTGAAAGAAAATACAAAAGCGAACCAGAGTTTCCAACATCGATTACATCATCGCTTAAATGGAATGAAGGGCCGGCACCTTTTACAATCCATTCGTCACTTGAAGGAGTGTCACCCTTTTTTATTTCGACTTCTGCTCCAAAATGAGGCAGGGCTTTCATCGTGCTAAGACAGTCTGCACTTGGCAAAGGATTTTTTATGTGTGAAGATCCGTCTGCCATTGCGGCTAAAAGCAAAGCGCGGATTGTATGAGACTTTGAACCTGGCACTCTTACACTGCCAGATAAATTATTTTTAAAAGATTTAATTTTCATAGCAAAAAGAGTTTAGCACATTAAAGGCAGCAATCTCAATTTATTTTTTTTCAAAAATGGCTTGCGTTTTTTGCAAGGATTTTTTTCATGGTGACTCTAAGAAAAAACTTTTATGGATTTTAAAAGGGCCTCCCCTCTTGCTGCTGTCACTTTAAAAAACAAATAGTGTTTTTTTCCGTCATTTTTTACCGAAGAAGAATCTTCAAGCAAAATGTTTTGTTTTTCAAAAGGATTTTTTAACATACATATTTTTTTCCAGCCCACAGTTTTTCCTTCATAAAGCGGAAAAGAAGATCCGCCCTTTTCATCAGAATAAATTATAAAACTTTCAATGCGCTGACCTTCTTCAATTTTTTCCATCACTTCAAGATATTTTATTTTTTCTACAGGGACATTTATTTCTATGCAAAAATTTTTCTGCATGGAATGACTTTCAATTTTATTTCCGCAAGAATCACATTCCCAGAAATTTAAAGTGACATCATTTGAAAATTCTTTTTTTAAAAATGAATTAAATTCGTAAAGGCGGTCAACATCTCTTTGGGCAAAGAGTCCATTTTTATCCGGCGGAATATTTAAATTAAGGCAGGAATTGTTTCCGGCAGAATTTAAATAAATTTTAAAAAGTTCTTCCAGAGATTTTGGATTTTCTTCTTCGTGATAAAACCACCCCTTATGAATAGAAGTGTTTGTTTCGCAGGGAGTGAATGTTAAACCTTTGCTATAGAGGATTGTAGAAAGGTCCCCTAAAGATTCGTGGCTGTTAAAAATAAAAGACAAATTTCCACTGTCGCTTAAAGGGAATGCAGAAGTTTGAATTTTAGAAAAGTGGCAAAGTTCTACCGGCACTGTGGACCATTCAGCGCTGCGACTGCAGCCAGCTTCGTTTCCGCACCAGCGGATGTCCGGACCGTAGTCATTAAAAATTACCGCATCTGCTTGCCACTTTCTTACCAAAGAAATGTAGCGGTCAAAGTCATAGACTTGTTTTTTCCCAGAAGGACCTTCTCCGCAGGCATTGTCCCACCAGACACAAAAAAGTTTTCCGTAATTACAAAGCAACTCTTCCAGCTGCTTGCAATAGTAGTCATTGTATTCCTCACTTCCATAATATTTTGAATTGCGGTCCCAAGGTGAAAGATAAATGCCAAATTTGATTCCATATTTTTTGCATGCCTGGCTTGCCATTTTTACAACATCAATTTTTTTTACACAGTGATTTGTAAACTTGCTGGGCCAAAGACAAAAGCCATCGTGGTGCTTGCAAGTTAAAATCATTCCATTAAAACCTGTTTCCTTTAAAACCTTTGCCCACTGGTCACAGTCAATTTTTTTTGGGTCAAAAATTTTTTCATCTTCGCAGCCGTCACCCCACTCTCGGTTTGTAAAAGTATTTACTCCAAAATGAACAAAAGCGTAGCGTTCCATTTTGAACCATTCAATTTGATTCTGACTGGGCTTTACATTTGAAGCCTCTTTTAAACATTCCATAAAATCCATAAAAATATTTTACTCCAATTTTTAGATTTTGCACTGTTCAAAATAAAAAAAATTTTATATAAAAAAAACATGCTTAACAAAATTGATTTTTCTAATGTTCAACTTGATTCAGGAATTTTTCTTGATCGCGCAAATGTAAATCTTTCTTATCTTTTAGAACTTGATTCCATGGCACTGCTTCAAAATTTTTATCTTGAAGCAGGAATCACAATGCCTGGTCTTCAAGTACTTGATGACCCTTCAAAATGCCCTTTGCACTGGGGCTGGGAAGCTCCCACTTGTCAGCTGCGCGGCCACTTTTTGGGCCACTGGATTTCGGCTGCATCCATGTCACTCGCTTCAAATAAAAACCGCCAGCTGGAAGCAAAACTTTTAAACATAATAGACGAACTGGAAAAGTGCCAGAAACTTAATGGCGGAAAATGGATTGCTTCGATTCCAGAAAAATATTTTACAAAACTTGAAACTGGTGACGCTGTCTGGTCACCACAGTACACTGTTCACAAAACACTTTTGGGTTTAACAGACTGCTACCGTTATTTAAAAAACGAAAAAGCCCTGCAAATTGTAAGTCGGGCAGCAGACTGGTTTACCCAATGGACGAATCATTGCCAGTCCACAAACCAGTGGGCCGTTTACCGCGGAGAAGCAGGCGGCATGCTGGAAGTTTGGGCCAGCCTTTACGAACTTACAAAGGATACAAAATATTTTGACCTGGCAGAAAAATATTCTCACCCCGGAGAATTTGACAAACTAATGGAAGGAAAAGATTGTCTTACCAACTGTCACGAAAATGCCAGCATTCCTTTAGCACACGGGGCTGCAAAAATGTACGAAATTACCGGTCAAAAAAAGTGGCTTGAAATTACAGAAAGATTTTGGATCTGCGCCACAGAAGAACGCGAAGCCTATTGCACGGGTGGACAGGGAGCCGGAGAATTCTGGGTGCCGCCACATTTGAATGCAAAATATTTAGGAAACCGCAACCAGGAATTCTGTACAGTCTACAACATGGTCAGACTGGCCGATTATCTTTTTAAATTTACCGGCAACAAAAAATATCTTGATTACATTGAGTTAAATCTTTACAACGGCTTTCTTGCCCAGCAAAATAAAAATACCGGCATGCCAACATACTTTCTTCCATTAAAAAATTCTTCATTCAAAAAATGGGGCAGTAAAAGAAATGACTTCTGGTGCTGCCACGGCACAATGGTTCAAGGTCAAGAACTCTACCCTTCATTAATTTATTATGCAGACAAAGAAAAGGATGAAGTTTTTGTAAGCCAGTACATTTCTTCAAAAGCAGAAGTGTCTTTAAAAAATGGCAGTTTAAAAATCCAGCAAAATATTGATATGAAATATTACAATGATCAGGCATTTTTTGATCAAAATGATTCAAGCCAAAATTCGCGCTGGGTATTTAAATTTACAATTACTTCGGATGCAGAAGCCACTGTAAAATTCAGAAAACCTGACTGGTTAAAAGAAGAAGCCTCGTTCACACTGAATGGCAAAGAAATAAAACCTTCTTTGGAAAATGGATTTTATGTAATAAAAAGAAACTGGGACGGTGAAGCCCTGACATTATTCTTAAAGGCAAAACTGCACTTGTCCACCTTGCCAGACGCAAAAGACACAAGCGCCATTTTGGAAGGCCCAATTGTTCTTGCAGCCATCAACACAGATGAATCCTACCTTGACATTCCAGACGATGACCCGGGCAAATTACTCAGTCCTGTAACAGAACACACATACGCCACATTCCCATGGCTTCAGTCAAACTACACAGCCTTTTCAGGCAAAAAACAGATTGACTTTATCCCCCTGTACGAAGTAACTGACGAAAACTACACGGTTTACTTCAGGCATTAAGGCGGCGGATTTTTGATGATGTGAGAGAGAACGGTTTATGGAAGGAGTGAATCTTTTTCGAAAGTCATGTGCGGTTTAGGAAGGGGTGGCTCTTTTCATAACAGGTGCCTGTTTACGAAACCAGTGTCTCTTTCCAAAACAGCCCCCTCTTTACGAAACCAGTGTCTCTTCACAAAACAGCCCCCACTTTACGAAACCAATGTCTCTTTCCAAAACAGTGGGGTGCT
>CAVCWN010000136.1:0-3395 GCA_963605975.1 Desulfovibrionaceae bacterium
ACTGGAGCGCATTAAGGCTTTAAAATCTTTTGTTCCTGCAAAGCAAAGTGCCGAAAGGGAAGCTTTTTATGTAAGTGAGGAAGAAATGGCGTCTTCTTCAAAAAAGAAAGGTCTTTTGCAAAAGGCCAAAGATATTCTTTTTCATAAGGATAAAGGGCATCCTTAAAAGAAGTAATTTTTCAGGAAGCAAAGTTGGAGGGAGCAAAATGAAAAAAATCTTTAGAAAAATAAATTTTCTTTTTCTCTTTTTACTGACCACCAGGGTGGGGCTTTGGGCAAAATCTGTTTTAACACAAATGCCAAAGGTTGAAGCCATTTTTACCCTTTCGCCCCAAGCACAAGAGCGCTCTTATTTGACGGGCCAAGAACTCTTTAAATACGCCTTGAATTTTAATTTTGTCCAGCCGGGCAGCAAGGAAGAAGAAGCCTATTTAAAAGAATTTAACCGCTACCTGGAAACTCTTCAAAACAGAAAGTTGAATTATTATGACAGTAAAAAAAGAAGGGCAGAGTTCATTTTGGAATTTATGCACGAAAGGATTTTGACCCAATATGATGAAAACCAGTCTTTTGTAGAGGTGGCTTTTGACCAGGGGACTTATAACTGTGTTTCTTCGGCTATTATTTATGCTGCCTTGTGTAAGTGTTCTGGTATTGAAGTGTACGCAAATGAAATTCCAGAGCACCTTTACTGTACTGTTGTTATAAATGGTAAGGAATACGATGTGGAAACAACCACTCCTTACGGTTTTAATTCACGGTACAGAAAAAAAGATAATCCTGAAGATTACAAAAATCCTGAAAAACTAAGTGATTTTAAATTTGTTTCATGCGTGGCCACCAATGCGGTTTACGATGATAAAGAAGTTACCCAATATGAAAAAATAATTCCACTTGCTTACACACGCTATTTGCTTATGCAGGGGGACAAGTCTGTTAGCAATGACGGTCAGTCCTATTTTGAAAACGCCTGCATCTCTTTTATTTACGAATTGCAGCAGGGGAAAAATTACGACCAGGTTTTAAAATGGATGGATTTTGTTTACGAAAAAATTTCCTTTAGCGAAAAGCTGTTGGAAGTTTACGAAAAGGCTGTTTCAAATTGCGTAATCATTAGGGTGAACAGCGGCGAATATGATGGGGCCCAGGAAGTGCTGGATGCCCACAAGAATTTTATTTCCCAGTCACTTTTTGACGAAAAACAAAAATACATAGATAAATTTAGAAATAAAAGTGAGTCAAAAGATTCTGCTGGCGAAAAAAGTGCTTCTGCAAATTCCGAGGCGGGGGCTGGAAATTCTTCGACTTCTGTTTCTGCTGGGAAAAATCGAAAGACAAATAATCTTTTAAAAATAGACCAGGCCTTGGACGGTTTATCTTATGGGCAGGGGGTTTTGGAAGCAGAAAAGTTTATGAAGGATCCCCTTTATTCTTCTGACAGTGATTTTAGAAAAAGGGTGAATGAATGGTTTTCATATTTTGCCACCAACCTGTGCGTGTCTTACGGTCTTGCAGGTGACGATCTAAAAGCCGCTTATGCTGCAGACAATTATTTAAAAATCCTGCCTGGTGACAAAGATTTAGAAAAAATTTCTTACACCGCCTGGTACAATTATGACGTTGATGTTCACAACAAATATTGCGAATTTATAAAAGCCGGAAATCTAAAAGGGGCCAAAAATGTCCTGGAGGAAGGATTAAAAATTCACCCTGACAGCAAAAGTTTAAAGGCTGACTTGGAAGATGTGAAAAAATATTTGTAGGGGCCTGCTTTACGAATGGAGTGTCAGTTTCCAAAAGCGACATTTGTTTACGAAAGAAACCGCAGTCTGTTTTACGAAACAGGCACATCTTTCCAAAAGCAGTACCCCTTTAGCGAAACCAACTGCAGTCTGCTTTACGAAACAGTCACATCTTTCCAAAACCCACACTGCTTTAACAAAACCAACCGCAGTCTGCTTTACGAAACAGGCACATCTTTCTAAAAGTACCACCCCTTTAACAAAACCAACTGCAGTCTGCTTTACGAATGGAGTGTCAGTTTCCAAAAGCGACATTTGTTTACGAAACCGACCGCAGTCTGCTTTACGAAACAGTCACATCTTTCCAAAAGTACCACCCCTTTAACGAAAGCAACTGCGGTCTGCTTTACAAATGGAGTGTCAGTTTCCAAAAGCGACATTTGTTTACGAAACCAACTGCAGTCTGTTTTACGAAACAGTCACATCTTTCCAAAAGCAGCGCTGCTTTAACGAAACCAAGTGCAGTCTGCTTTACGAATGGAGTGTCAGTTTCCAAAAGCGACATTTGTTTACGAAAGAAACCGCAGTCTGCTTTACGAAACAGTCACATCTTTCCAAAACCCACACCCCTTTAACAAAACCAAGTGCAGTCCCTTTCCCAACCAACACTTCTTCTGTGCCCCCACATTTGGAAAGCCTCACCAGGCTTAGTCCGCGCTGGAATGGGCTGCCAAAGGCAGAGTGCGAAGCACCGAAGGCTGGGCCTGAGCCATGGAAGCACGGTTAGGAAATGCGCTTCCTCCAAAAAAAAGAGCCCAGGAATGGCCTGGCACAGATTCCGTCTTCATACCGTTGCTGGATTCCTCCTCTGGCGGGGTTTTGAAGGGGAACCTTGCAGGGTTCCTGAACTCGAAAAAGATTTTATCTTACTTTGCGTCTTTATTCAAGATACAATTCGCATTCGAAGCAAATCTGGCCCTGACATTTTCCAATGACACTTATTTTTTTGTCTGCCGCATTTTGGGCCGCGTCCACATTTTCAAGGTCGGAAAAAAGTTCGATTGTGGTGCCGTAAAGTGCTTCTTTTGAATAGTTGATTCTTAAGTCCTTAAAAACTGCCTGCTGGAATTTTTCGGGCAGGGCGTCAAGGACAAAGTTCATGTATTTTGAATTGTTTGCGTGGCCGTTTGAGTCCATGTCGCTGTAAGAAACTGTGTGGCTGCCGATTTTTTTCATGCCGTCAATTTCTTTAATTCTGCTCGGCATAATTCCGTCAAAGTCTGTGCTTTTTTCGGGGCGGGGGCGAAGGTCAAAGTCTTTTTCAGGCACGATTTTGCGGCTTTTAAAATCGATAAGGGTAAAAAGTGAAAATCCTGTGATTAAAATTTCACCGCTAGCCGTATTTTTGATTTGGTAGCGGCGGGTAAAAAAAGGACCGGTCGCTTTTTCTTCCCAAGTGCTGAGGGTGATTTCATCTTCCGCACCAGGCATTTTTTTTATGTGGTAAGACGAGCGCGAAACAACAAAGATAATCCCTTTTTCCACAAGGAATTGCCATGGCAAGCCCCGCATGTTGAAATCTTCGACCGCAATGTCTGAAGTCAGCCGCAAAAGTTCTGACCAGGCAAGTTTACTGTTTTTGTCACACGGCAA
>CAVCWN010000137.1:0-6918 GCA_963605975.1 Desulfovibrionaceae bacterium
GTCTGATGTTACGGATTTTATGCACTATTTTGGTTTTAAATACGCCTGGAGCCATGCAGGTGGTTCGATTGTTTCGCCGTCGCTACAATGGTTTTTGGGGGTAAATGAAAAGTGTGGCGTTGTTGCACCAAGTTTGACCCTTTCCATTTTGCCACATGCAAAACTTACTCTTACCATGCCGATTTTTTATGGGGACCAGAGTGTTGAGTATGGTGGAGCAACAATTTCTTCTACCGCAGAAAAGCCGGTTATTTTTTGCGCAGCCCTCCTTTCCCTGAGCGGTGATTTTTAAAATCTGTTTCTATTTAAAAAGCGCATAGCCCGCCGTGTAGCCATGCCGAAGGCAGTCCGAAACCTTTAGGTTGAGGACCGCGCGCAGCAAGTGGCGGAAGGGCGGTTGAAGAAAATGCGGTATGCTTTAAAAAAATAAAAAAAAATTCATAATAAGATTTATGTGCTATAATTGTTGCAGAGGGTTTTAAATTCGCAGTTTTTAAGCAAGGAGATTTTTATGAAAAAAATTATAACTATTAGTCGCGAATATTGTTCGGGCGGGCACACGATCGGAAAGCTTTTGGCTAAGGAATTGAATTTGCCTTTTTACGATAAAGAAATAATTGATATGACGGCCCAGCAGTCTGGTCTTTCACCCGATTATATTCAAAAAAATGAACAGAATTTGTCTTCGGCCTGGCTGTACACTTTGCTTTTGGGGGCAAGTTATGCAAGTCCGACTTCATCTTCTTTTAGTCACAATGCGCAAATTCAAAATGTTCCTTTGGCTGATCAAGTTTTTAATGCTCAGCGAAAGGTTATTATTGAACTGGCAAAAAAAGGTCCATGCGTAATTGTTGGCCGCTGTTCCGATTACATTCTTAAACATTGTGATGAAATTAATAAAGAAGAACTTTTGAATGTTTTCATTTATGCGCCTATGGCTGACAAAGTTGAACGCGGAGTGAAGGAAAAGCAGCTGGATCCTGCAAAGGCGGAAAAGGAAATTAAACTGGTTGATAAGCGCCGTGCAAATCACTACAACACCTTTACGGAAAGAACTTGGGGCAACAGGTCGCACTACGATATTATGGTGAACAGTTCGCTTTTGGGACTGGAAGGTAGTGCGAAACTGATTGCTCAAATTGCAAAGCTGTAGTTTGGCTTAGTGATTTTTTAGTGGCCTTCGACAACGGGCTGGCTGTTTTCTTTTGACTTTTGGTCAAGGGCTTTCAGCTGTTCAAAGGAAGTGAGTGTGTATAAAATTTGATCTGCATTTTCACTTTCTTTGTCTGCGTCGTAGGCCTTTTGTAAAATTTCAATAAGTTTGTCGTAGTCTTTGCTGCCTGTACCTGCCAAAACAAATGCTTCTGTGTAGTAGGCTGTTTGAGTTTGCGAAGGGGTCAAATGTCCTTCCTGGCAGACTTTTTCAAAGATGTCACTTATGCCTTTAAGATTTTTGTTTTGGGCTGCGGTGATGGCTTCCATGTAGGCAAGTTCAAGTTCGTATTTGCCCAGAAGTTCTGTTGTGTTTTCTGGATCTAAGTTGGGGATTTCTGTGATTAAGCTGCGCAAGGGCAGGCGGTAATTTGCGTCTGTTGCTTCGTAGAGCGAATTTATTGCGTAAACTTTTTCACTGCCTTCTTTTGAATTGATTTCTGAAAGCAGAAATTCGATGTGGGTAATTTCTTCCGCTTTTGAAAAAATTTTTTCTTCTAGGCTGGCTGCAGAATTTACTTTGTCGTCCGGGTCTAGAACTGTCATTACGTAACCCTGTGGCGACAAAAGGTAAACCTGCGGAATTTGGGAAAGAGAATATTCTTGTCCAAGTAAAACTTTTTCGCTTATGTTTTTTTTGTCTAAGACTGAATCTTCAAAATCGTTTTCGTAGTCGATTTTAAAAACTGTATAATCTTTTGCAATCGTTTTATTAAAATCCTTGTCATTTAAAACTGCATTCGTAAAGTCCAAACTTTCCTGGCTCCACTTGTTGCCCGTGAAAACCAAAAGGATTTTTTGGTTTTTCTTTTGCGCTTCTTTTTTTATCCTTGAAAATTCGCTTTCCTTTTTTGAACAGGAAGAAATTCCAAGGACAAAAATTAAAAGAAGAGATGTTAATAAAACTTTTGCTTTGCCTGACTTAAACATAAACTTTTCTCTTTTTACTTGAAGTAAGAAACGCCTGCTGCAAAGATGTTCTGGCAAGTGTTTTCGCTTTCGTTTGCTATGTTTTTGATAAGGTCTAAGCTGGAACCGTTTTTGTCACTGCCCATTGTGCGTTCAGAGTGGCCCATCTTTCCAAGAACTTTTCCGTCCGGGCTGGTAAGACCTTCGATGGCGTAGAGCGAGCCATTCGGATTGTCTGGTTCAGAAATGGATGGAATGCCTTTTTCATCAACATATTGGCTGAAAACCTGGCCATTTTCAAAAAGAGCTTTGGCTTCTTCTTTGCTGATTACGATTCTTCCTTCGCCATGGCTGACCGGAACAAGGTGCACTTTATTTTCAAGGACACTTTCGTTTAAAGCCCAAGGAGAAGTTGCGCTGACCATTCTTGTGCGGACAATGCGGCTTACGTGGCGACCAATTTTGTTGAATGTAAGGGTTGGCATTTCTTCTTTCGGTTCAAGGATTTTGCCGTATGGAAGAAGGCCTGTTTTTATGAGTGCCTGGAATCCGTTACAAATGCCTAAAACAAGACCGTCTCGTTCTTTAAGAAGAGCCATGATGGAATCTGCAATTCTGTGTTCGCGAATTACATTTGCAATAAATTTTCCAGAGCCGTCTGGTTCATCCCCAACAGAAAATCCGCCTGGGAAAGCTAAGATGTTTGCAAGGTCAATTTCTTTCTTAAAGTTGTTAAGGCTTTCTGTTAAATCTTCGGTTGTTCTGTTTTTGAAAAGAAGAATGTGAGTGTCTGCACCGTTTAAGTTAAAGGCACGGGCCATGTCGTATTCACAGTTTGTGCCTGGGAATGCAGGAATGATGACTCTTGGTTTAGCGTTTGCCTTTGTGTTAAAGAGTGAAATTTTTGAGCGCGCTTCTTTAAGAGACGGATGTTCTTTGAGGGCCCATTCTTCAAGAGCAGGCTGTTCTTCTGCTCCAGAAACTGGAGGGAAAACAACAGAAAGTTTTTCTTCCCAAACTGTATTTATTTCATCAAGAGAAATTTCGACATCTTCAATTACAATTTTTGCTTCTGAAATTGTTTTTCCGATTTTTGAAATGCTGCCACTTTCAAAAGCACTTTCTTCTTCAAGGTTGGCCTCGCTTTCTACGATGATTGAACCGTAAAGAGGTGTGAACAAATCTTCTACAGAAGCGGCCTTTCCTAAAGCAAGAGCGGTTGCACTAAGAGGTATTTCTTCAAGGCAGGCACCAATTTTGTTTCCAAGTGCCATTTTGCTTACGGCTTCCGCAATTCCTCCGGCGTTAACAGGATAAAGTGCAAGTATTTTTCCTTCAGCGTTCAACTTTTGCAAAACCTTTGCATTCTTTTTGAAGACTTCAAAATCTGGAGCAAGTTTCTCTGTGTAAGGAACCTGGAGAATGTAAATGGAAGAGCCGGCCTTTTTGAAGGAACCGCTTACAACGTGCTTTACATCGTCACAATCGACTGCAAAAGAAACGAGTGTGTGAGGAACATTTAAATCTTCGAATGTGCCGGACATGGAATCTTTGCCGCCAATTGAAGCTGTTCCCATTTTGATTTGCGCATCAATGGAACCAAGAAGTGCTGCAGCTGGGTAACCCCATGTTTTTTCATCAACTGCTCTGCCAAAGAATTCCTGGAATGAAAGGCGGCAACTTTCTGGTTTGCCACCAAGGCAGGCGATTTTTGCTAATGAAGAAAGGACTGCGGTTTGTGCACCGTGCCAAGGAGACCATTGTGAAACGCGAGGGTCAAAACCATAAGTCATGAGGCTGACGGTAGAAGTTTCTTGTGGTGAAAGAACTGGAATTTTGGCAACCATGCCGGCTTCCTCTGTGCCCTGATACTTTCCGCCGTAAGGGAAAAGTACGGAACTGGATCCGATGGAACCGTCAAAGCGTTCGCAAAGACCTCTCTGTGAACAGCATGCTAAATCCTTCATGTTTTCAAGCCATGCAGATTTTATGTCCGGAGAATTTTCATCTTCTTTGAGGATTTTTTCTACGGATTCAAGAGGGTGAACTAAAGGAGATTTTTCCGGGCTGTCTGGAGAAGAAATAAATGCGCTTGCGTGGTGTTCTGCTCCGGCTGCATCCAGGAAAGAGCGGTCAAGGTTTACAATTGTTTTTCCACGCCACTTCATGACCAGTTTATTTGTGTCTGTTACGCTTGCAACAACAACAGCATTCAAATTTTCATCATTGCATGCTTTTATAAAAGCGTCCTTGTCTTTTGCACGAACAACAACAGCCATTCTTTCCTGACTTTCTGAAATGGCTAATTCTGTACCGTCAAGACCTTCATATTTTTTTGGAACAGCATCCAAGTTGATGTCAAGGCCAGGAGCCAATTCTCCAACAGCAACAGAAACTCCGCCTGCGCCAAAGTCATTTGAGCGGCGAATCATTTTGCACAGCTGGCGGTTGCGGAAAAGGCGCTGAATTTTGCGTTCTTCAACAGCGTTACCCTTTTGAACTTCTGCGGCTGCAGTTTTTACAGATTTAATGTCATGAACTTTTGAAGAACCTGTTGCTCCTCCAACACCGTCGCGGCCTGTTCCTCCACCAAGAAGAATGACAATGTCACCAGCTTCCGGTTCTTCACGCATAACCTGTTCGCAAGGGGCAGCCGCAATTACGGCACCTAATTCCATGCGCTTTGCAACATAACCCGGGTGGTAAATTTCATGAACCTGACCCGTTGTAAGACCAATTTGATTTCCGTAAGAAGAAAATCCCTGGGCAGCTTCACGGGTAAGCTTCATTTGTGGCAGTTTGCCTTTAAGAGTCTGGCTGACAGGAAGTGTTGGATCAGCGGCGCCTGTGATGCGCATTGCCTGGTAAACCCAAGCGCGACCTGAAAGGGGATCACGAATGGCGCCACCAATACAAGTTGCAGCTCCACCAAAAGGTTCAATTTCTGTAGGGTGATTGTGAGTTTCATTCTTAAACTGAAGCAGCCAGCGCTCTACAGCATCTTTTGAATCCGGCGAAAGAGGATTGCCATTTTTGTCTTTTGTGTAATGAACATCAATGTAAATTGAACAGGCATTTATTTCTGCACTAACTTCAAGGTCATCAAGTTTGCCGTGCTTACGAAGGAATTTTGCACCAATGCAAGCCATATCCATCAAAGTAACAGGCTTGTCTGTGCGCTCCTTGTAAAGATCAGTTCTAAGGATATTGTAATTTTCAAGCGAACGTACAAAAAGATTCTGGTAAGGACCGTCTTCCACTTTGATTTCGTCCAGCTGTGTAAGGAAAGTTGTGTGGCGGCAGTGGTCAGACCAGTAAGTGTCCAAAACACGGATTTCCGTTAATGTAGGGTCGCGGTTAATTGAAATAAAGTAGTCTTGAAGGAATTTTATATCCGCAAAGTCCATTGCAAGACCAAGTTCCTTGCGGTAAGACTCCAATTTATTTTCGTCAAAAGAAATAAATCCTTCTACAGTAGGAATATCTGAAGGACTAACAGTCTGCATCTCTAAGCTTTCAGGCTTTTTGTCATCAGTAAGACATGAATCTACAGGGTTAACCAGGTAGTGCTGAATTTTTTCCACATCACTGGCAGCAATTTGACCTTCAAGAAGGACAATTTTTGCACAGCGAACTTTTGGCGCTTTAGAACAAACTTCCGCTTGCCCCTTCATACCCTCGCGAAGAAGAGAAAGGCACTGCTGAGCACTGTCTGCCCGCTGGTCGTACTGGCCCGGTAAATATTCCCAAATGATTTGAGTATATCCCTCTGGAATTTCAAGATTTTCCAAGTAGACCATGTCGCTTTGTGGTTCAGAGAAAATGCGAGTTGCCGCAGCCTTTGCCACCGCTTCTGAAACATTTTCTACATCATATCTGTTCAAATAACGAACAGATTTAACAGCATCAATTCCCAAAAATCCTGTGATTTCCGAATAAATTCTTTTAGCTTCATTTTCAAAGCCATTTTTTCTTTCAACGTAAAGTCTTACCATAATAGCAGATTATATAGATAACAAGTTGGATTTTCAACGTTATAAAAGCCATGAATAATTTCTTTATTTTGGAGCATCCCCTTTTTCGTTTAACTGCCCTTCCATGGCTTCGGCTTTCGCCTCCGGTGCTTCGCACTCTGCCACAGGCAGCCCATTCCAGGGCAGGCTAGGCGTATTTTAAAAAGTCTTTTTGCTTTTAAAAACAAATAACTTTAGATTTTTATTTTTTTAGACAGGAAGTGGTGACTAAAAAAACTGAAACCCCCAGAGGAAATAGCTAAATTTGGTAAAACATACGGAGAATTAACCAAAAACATACGATGAATTTTTTAAAACGTACGGAGAATTTTAAAATTCATACGGAGTTTTTGGGCAAAACGTACGGAGAAATTTTGGTATTAGCGGCTATAAAAGCAATTTCTAGTATACAAATTTTATGCTACAATAAAATTCC
This sequence comes from Desulfovibrionaceae bacterium, assembly GCA_963605975.1. GTDB lineage: Bacteria > Spirochaetota > Spirochaetia > Treponematales > Treponemataceae > Treponema_D. Next base: position 6,571 of record CAVCWN010000137.1, read on the forward strand.
AGCGGGTAAATAAATGTCCATAACAGCAAATGAACAGCAGCAACAGGTAATCGATATTACCGAACAGCCACTTCTTGTAATTGCAGGGCCTGGGGCTGGTAAAACAAAGACTCTTGTAGACAGAGTAATTCATCTGATTGCTGATAAAAAAATTGACTCCTCGAACATCATGGTTGCAACCTTTACGGAAAAGGCAGCCAAAGAACTTGTCAGCCGAATTTCTACTCGGGCCCAGGAACTGGGGGTAACTGTAAACCTGAGCGACATGTATTTAGGAACATTACATTCTATTTTTCTTCGTATTCTTGAAGAGTACAGGCAGCACACAGCCTTAAAAAGAAACTACCG
>CAVCWN010000138.1:0-2101 GCA_963605975.1 Desulfovibrionaceae bacterium
GCTTACTTCCTTGTATTCGCTGGCGGCAGCTTGGCTTTTGGTAAAATCCGCAGAAGACATTTCTTCTTCAAGTTCCTTTTGCCTTTTTTCAAGAAGGGCAATGCGGTCTTCTATTTCTTTGAATTCTTTTTCTTCCCTAAAGGTCCGCTTTTTCTTTTGGCTTGGTAAAACTTCTTTTTCTTTTACAGCTTCTTTTGCCTTTTTTTCTTCCCTTGATTTTTCTTCTTTTTCCTTGTCTAAAAGTTTTTTGTACTGAATGTATTCGCTGCACTTTCCCACATAACCTGAAACGGAACCATCATCTTCCAGAATAAAAAGTGTGTCGCAGACTTTATCCATAAAGTAACGGTCGTGGCTTACAATCAAAAGGCAGCCCTTGTAGCTTGAAAGAAATTCTTCCAGAATATTCATCGTAAAAATATCAAAATCGTTTGTAGGTTCGTCCAGCAAAAGAAAGTTCGGGTTTGAAAGTAAAAGTCTGACCAGGAAAAGTTTTTTTCTTTCACCGCCGCTTAAAGAAGAAATCGGTGAATATTGAATTTTTCCTTCAAAACCAAATTCTTCTAGAAAGAGGGAAGGGCTTAAATCCTTTCCATTATTCATGTGGATAAGGTCTGCAGCTTCTTTTACGTATTCAAGTACGCTCATATTTAAATCTTTAAAAACAGGATTCTGCTGGTAATATGCAATCTGTGTGTTTACCCCCTTTACGATATAACCAGTATCCGGACTTAATTCTTCTGCAATCAAATTTAAAAGAGTAGACTTACCGGAACCGTTTGCTCCAAACACACCGATTTTTTCGCCCTTGTTAAAAGTGTAGCTGAAATCCTGCAAAACAGATTTTGCTTTTTCATCCTTGCCAGAATCAAATCCCTTGGGAAAATTTTTTGACAGATTGTGCAGCTCCAGAATTTTTCCTCCCAGGCGGCGGCCCTGCACTTCAAAAGTAAAACCTTTTGGATCATGAAATTTTTCCCTGTTGATTAAAGCCATGTCGTGCTGAATGCGGGCCTTTGCTTTTGTTCCCCGCGCACATGGGCCACGTAAAAGCCAGTCGCGTTCAAAACGTAAAACGCTTTCTATGCGGCGCTCAGTGTTTGCTTCAATTTCCGCTTCTGTGGATTTTTTTTCCAGGTAAGAAGAATAATTTCCTGTGTAAAGTTTTATTCTGTTTCTGTCCAGTTCATAAATGTGATTACAAACTGAATCCAGAAAATAGCGGTCGTGGGTTACCATCAAAAGAGAACGCTTTGTGTTTACAAGATAATCTTCCAGCCATGTGATTGTTTCTACATCCAAGTGGTTTGTAGGTTCGTCCAGCAAAAGCAGTTTTGTGTCTTCAACCAAAACCTGCGACAGGGCAACTTTTTTTACCATGCCACCGGAAAGTTCTTTCATCTTTCGATCCAGATTGTGGATGCCCAAAAGTGACAAAATGGAAGACACTTGATTTTCATAATTCCACAAATCACCCTGGTCCATTTTCTGCTGAATGGAAGTCAATTTATTTTCATTTGCGGGACTTGGATCTTTTTCCAAAAGTTCAAGACATTCTTCGTAACTTTTTATGATTTGCAGCTTAGGCGAAGAGGATTTAAAAATGTGTTCAAGAATTGTGTCTTCTCCGTTAAAGACAGGAGTCTGTGGCAAAAAAGAAATGCCTGCCTCCCTGTTTAAGACAACACTCCCTTTGTCAGGACTAAGGACGCCCGCTATTGTGTTTAAGAGAGTAGACTTTCCGCTGCCGTTTCGCCCAATAAGAGCCGCCTTGTCACCTTCGTCCAGCCCAAAAGTTACGTTTTCAAAAAGTGGCCTTTCCCTGCCGATTTTACATAGGTTGTTTATAGAAAGAATATTCATTTTTTCCTCTTTAGTTTGATGATTTGATGGTTGATGATGGATTTTTTTGTTTACGAAAGCGGGGGATGTTTACGAAACCAATACCACTTTCTAAAACCGCCACCAGTTTACGAAACCAGTGTCAGTCCCAAAACCGACCGCCAGTTTACGAAACCAGTGTCAGTCCCAAAACCGCCGTCAGTTTACGAAACCAGTGTCAGTCCCCAAACCGCCACCAGTTTACGAAACCAGTGTCAGT
>CAVCWN010000139.1:0-5532 GCA_963605975.1 Desulfovibrionaceae bacterium
ATGTTGCTTTCGTAAAGACGCACAGCTTTTGAAAGAAATGCTGCTTTCGTAAAGACGCGCGTTGCTTAAAAGAAATACTGTTTTCGTAAAGCAGTGCATCTCTTAAAAGACTTACTCTATTCGTAAAGCAGCCCCCTTTTGCTGACATAAAATCTCTTTAAAATTCAAAAAGCCTTTTTTCTATTCGAAAGAAGGCTTTTAAAATTCCTGGCTCTTTAGTCAAAGAAAAATTCCCTTAAAGAAATTTCGCTTTTGTCTGCTTTTTCTACAAAGACTTTGTCTCCGATCGAAACCCCCATTTTTTTGTACCAGCCCTGTGGCACTTCAAGGGCGAAACGGACAGACCGCGAACTTTGTATGCTGCTTAAGTCGAAAGGTTGCATGTCTAAAAGGTCAGTGATTCTTCCAAAACTGTCAATGTAGGCGATTGTTAAAGGAGTGGGCGTGTCTTTCATCCAGAAACTTAAAATCTGGTCCTGTTCAAAAACAAAAAGCATGCCTGTTCCTTCAGGAATTTTTTTCCGCTCCATGTAGCCGTAATTTCTTTCAGCAGCTTTTATGGCAAGTTCAGCCTTAACTGTGATTTTGCTGCCGTCGCTTTTTTCTATGACCAGATTTTCTTCCGGTAAGTTGAATTTTTTATTTTGGCAGGACAAAATAAATGGTGAAAATAAAAATATTGCCAAAAGCAGTGCCTGGCATTTTAAAAAATAATTTTTTTTCATTTTGATTTCCTTTTGTTTTTTTGATTTATAGGTTTTCAAAAAAAGTTGTCACCTTGATTTTTGTCAGTCTGATTTTTGAGAGACCGCTTTACAATCCATTTAAAAAATTATCACGAGTCATTTCTTCGGCAGTTTTTTCTACCTGGGATTGATTTTGAATTTCTTCATAAACAGCATTGTCCGTGTATTTTAAAGTTAAAGGTTTTTCCAAAGACATTAAAACTTTTCCGTCATTCCATTCAGCCTTTTTTGGATTCATGGAAGGCGGATTTCCGTACTTCTGGCACAATGTTGAAAAAATGGAATAATAGTCCATCTTTGAAGATTTTATGTTGATTGTGATGATGTAAAGTTTTTCATCATGAAACTGAAAGTAGCAGCGGTTTAAAAAAGAATAGGTGTTGCGGCTGGCATCAGTTTCTATGATTGTTTCCAGAGTGCTTGGCAGTAAGGAAACGTCGCGGTCACCCCTGTAGCCAAATTGTGGATTTTTTTTGAGAGCAGATTTTACTTCGTCAACAGACATGCCTAGCTCAATTCCACCATAACCATTCGCTAAAGACGCATTGCTTTCGCCTGCTTCTTTTTGCCAAGAGTTTCCTTGTGCAAAAATTGCTGAGATGGAAAAAATAAATGCTGCAAGTAAAAGTAAAATCTTTTTCAATATTTTATCTTCCTTCCTTTAGGCGGATTTTTGAGAACTCAAGTTCACCTTTTGCAAAATGGCATTTACAAAAAATTATTTTGCCCTTCTGGCATTTTGTTTTCTGTAAAAAGCTGCCTGTGAAAAAAGTTCTTTTAAATCCTTTACTTCAATTTTGCCCTGTGTGATTTTCAAATTTTGATCCTGGGACAGCTGGTAGTATGCCATGGACTGTTCCTGCTGATTCATTCCACACATTGCTGCAATGTCTTGAACTGTTAAATCCGAAACAAAAGTATTTCCCTTAACAGGTGTAACTTTTAATTTTTCAATTTGGAGAGCCAGCATGTCTACCATTTTTTCTTTTGGATCTGTTAACTGTGTGTTTGACAACTGGCGGTAAAGGGCCCAAAGACGTTCTGCAAACATTGTTGTAAGGCGGGCAATCATTTGTGGTTGAGTAGAAACCATCTGGTCAAAGTTTTCTTTGTTTACCGTAAGAAGGCGGCAGTCTTCATGAGCAATTGCACTTGCGGAACGAGGCTTGTGTTCAAGAAGGGCCATTTCTCCAAACATATCACCCTTTCTTAAAATGGCCAGAGTAACTTCTTTGTCATTTACGACTTTTGTAATTTTTACAGAACCTTCCTGAATAATAAACATGTCACTTCCGGCCTGACATTCAGAAAAAATCATTGAATCTTTGTGATAAAGGCGGATTGTAGCATCTGCTTTTGGTTCAAGGTATGGAGGATTTGTTCTGGGTTTTAGTTTTATAAAGGCCTGCTTTGCATACTCAAAATTTAATCCGTGAGGGCAGGCTTTTAAATACTGGTAGTATCCGTAGCATGCAATATCCAGCAAACCACTTCTTTCGTAAAATTTTGCTATGCCGAAAATTTCTTCCGGGCTGGATGTGGTAACTTTTGCAGTGCTTGCCTTTGTAAGATTGTCATTTAAAGCACGCATCGTTAAAGCGAATGAGCGGACAATTTTCATGGCAACCGGAGTGTTTCGCATAATCAGTTCAGGGTACTGGTCTTTTTTTACCATGATTGCAACAACATCTGTCATTGCCAGAACAGATTCTGTGCTTCCGTGACCAGACATGCATGGAATGACCGCAACAAAGTCTCCAGGCCCATAAAACTGGTTAACTCCACCTGGCAGATTAAGGCTGCGGTAAACACAAACCTGACCGCTTTGAATAATAAAGAAGCGGTCTGTCGCCGTAGTGCCTTCAATAGTTATGTAAGTATTAGCCTTAAAATTTACAAATGATAACTGTAGCAATTCTCTACCACCTATATTTTTTTTAATTGTCGGTAAAATAAAAAAGTTAGTTAACAAAAATTATTTCGCATTCAAGCTTAAAGCCTGTCATTTGCTTAACCTTTTTCTTTGCCGCCAATACTAAAGCTTTAATGTCTTTAGCGCTTGCATTTCCTTTGTTGATAATAAAATTTCCGTGCCAGGGTGCAATTTGAGCTCCCCCAATCTGCAATCCCTTTAGGCCGGCTTGATCAACTAGAGCACCGCTTGGTTTTCCAAAAGCGTGATTGTTTTTAAAAACGCTTCCCGCACTAGGGGCTTCAAAATGACCTCTTTTGCGTCTTTCTTCTACAAAATATTCATTTTTGTCCTGGATAATTTTTTGTATTTCTAAAGGTGCATCCTGGCAGCCTTCTTTAAATACGTCTTTGTAAAGACAGTCAAGTTTAAAGTTTACTTGAGTGATAAAGGCTTTTTTTTGCATGAATGGGGATTTTTTGTAGGCCCAGTCTTTTTCATCAATGACATCCACCTTTTTTAAAGCCTCATTAAAAATCTCCTTAAAGATTTCTGGACTCATTTTTTCTACATTTACCTTTTTTGCTTTTTTAAAAAGACATTCAAGATCAATATATTCCACAGAATGCAGGCGGTCACTGATGTTTACTTCGTAGCATCTGGCATTCATGTAAGCTGCCCCACCGGCAGTCCCTGGCAGGCCGGAAAAATTTTCCATGCCGGAAAAGCCTTTTTTTGCGCAAAATTCGACAATGTCTTTTATGGTACAGCCGCTTCTACATTCAACTTTTGCCTTAAGACTACCGTCTTTTTCATCAGTAATTTTTTCTGCATAAAGCTCGGAATTTTCTTTTGAAGAAATGACGATTCCTTGAATTCCCTTATCACTTACAACTAAATTTGAACCGCCACCCAAAGTAAATGTTTTGATTTTCAATTTTTCTGCCACAAGAAAAGCGTATGCAAAACTTTCTGCATCTTCAGGGCACAAAAAGATTTTTGCTGGTCCACCAACTTTCATTGTTGTGTGACAGGACATGGCTTCTTCCACCTTTACGCTGCCACGGTAAAAGGGCGAGTTATTGAATTTTTCTACTATTTTGCTTATTCTCTTATTCATATTTATACTTATTATAACCAAATAATCTTTCTCTTTAAACAAAAAAAGTGAATATTTTGGAGGCAAAAAAGATGGCACTTAAATTATATAACAGCATGGGCCGCAAACTTGAAGATTTTAAGCCTATTACAGAAGGATTTGTAGGTTTTTACGGTTGCGGACCAACGGTTTACAATTACGCCCACATTGGAAATTTAAGGGCCTACGTTTTTTTGGATACATTAGACCGTACACTCACTTTTTTGGGCTATGACAAAAAGCATGTAATGAATATAACGGATGTAGGTCATCTTTCTGGTGATAACGATGATGGCGATGACAAAATGGTAAAAACTGCGGCAGAACGTCATCAATCAGTACTGGAAGTTGCAAAATTTTATACTGATGCTTTTATGAGCGACATTGACCGCTTAAACATCATTCATCCAGACGTAATTTGCAAGGCAACAGAGCACATCGCAGAAATGATTGACTTGATAAAGCAAATTGAAGCTAATGGCCACACATACATGGCTGGCGGAAACCTTTACTATGACATTACCACTTATCCGGATTACGCAAAACTGGCAAATCTTAACATGGATGAATTAAAGGCCGGGGCTGGAAGAAGAAAGCAGGTTGTAATTGATGAAAATAAGCGCAATCCCGGCGACTTTGTCCTCTGGTTCACAAAATCAAAATTTGAAGATCAGGCAATGGTTTGGGATTCCCCATGGGGCAGAGGCTATCCTGGCTGGCACATCGAATGTTCTGCAATGAGTATGAAATACCTGGGCCGCCACTTTGACATTCACACTGGCGGTGTAGATCACATTCCTGTTCATCACACAAACGAAATTGCCCAGTCAGAAGGAGCATTTACCCCTCAGGAAAGGGAAGAAGGTCCCTGGGTAAACTACTGGCTGCATAATGAATTTTTAGTCATTGAAGGTGGAAATAAAATGTCTAAGTCAAAGGGCAATTTCCTTCGCCTTCAGTCTTTAATTGATAAAGGCTATGATGCTTTGGATTACAGGTTTTTCCTTTTGGGAGCTCACTACAGAAAGCAGATTTACTTTTCTTGGGACGCAATGGACGGGGCAAAAAACGGTCGTCTTGGTTTGTTGCAAAGGATTTGTAAATTGGCAAAGGCTGCTTCTTCAAAAGATTCGCTTGTAAAAAATGACAAATCTTTTAAAAAAGGCCAGGCTGCCCTTGAAGATGGCTTGAGTCAAAAGGCAAAGGAATATCTTGAATCCTTTAGGGCCGCCATGGAAAATGACCTGGCAACACCAGTGGCTCTTTCCCAGGTGCAAAAAGTTGTAAAAGATTCGTCTATTGCACCTCAGGAAGCTTTGGATTTAGTGGCCCGCATGGACAGCGTTTTAGGTCTTAATTTGATAAAATGCGCCATTGAACTTTATGACAAGGAAGAATCTTCTGCTAACAGCCAGTCACTCCACGAAGGCGATCCAGAAGCTGCAGAAATTGATGCCCTTGTAAACGAAAGAGTTCAGGCCAAAAAAGCAAAAGATTTTGCCCGTGCCGATCAAATCCGTGACCAGCTGACACAAAGGGGAATCCTTGTAACAGACACGCCAAATGGTCCTGTCTGGTCAAGGAAATAGATTTTTATTTAGAGGATTTATGCTGCGTCCCTTAAAAGATTTAGGGGGATGCCGTAACTTTATTTCATTTATGACCTTTTAGTCATGATGATTTGAATTTGTGAATTATAATTTGCAGGAAAGGCTGTTTTTTCTAAAAATTATAAT
>CAVCWN010000140.1:0-12798 GCA_963605975.1 Desulfovibrionaceae bacterium
TCCCACACGGCAAAGACGTGTGGGATGAGCGTTAGCGAAGGCTGCAAGGGCCGTTTAACAAAAGGCGGGATGCTTCAAAAAAAATAACAAAAAAAAATAAATTTTGTAATTTATGGCACATCATGGTAGAATGGAAAAATAACTTTTATTTTAGCTTTAGGGGGTTAATTACAAAATGGCTGAAAATAAAGATGGCAAAATTGAATGGTACCACCATTTTGTTCTGATTATGATTTATGTTTCGCCTTATCTGGCGGCTTACAGTATGTCTATGACGACGGGGCTTTTGAGACCGGACGAAGCTAAGTTTATCTTTTTTAAGACTCCGATTATTGTCGTTATGGGAATTGCCCTGCTTTTGGGGGCTTTTATGTCTTTTCATCTTGCAAAAATCATTAAATCTTATGATGGCAGCCAGGAAAGGGCGGATTTTATTTCGAAAAAGTTCAAGCTTATCATGATGCTGAATATTGTTTTTCCTATTTTGATTACGGGCTGCTTTAATGGTTTTGTGGCAGGTTTTGTGCTTAAGGTCAACAAGATTGATTTGGCGGCTTTTCATGGAGCAAGTGCAAGTCTGTCGCTTTTCCTTTTTATGGTAGGAATGGTTTTTTCTATTTCCCTGATTTTTTATGTTATTGCGACAAGGGCCTGGGAAAACCGCATGGCTCACATTCCTTTTACTGAAAAAACTATTTCTATTGATTTCAGACAGAGAAACTTGCTGACTCTTACTTTTGCCCTTTTGGGAACTCTTGCTGAAATTTCTGCGGTTGCCCTTGTTCCGGAAAATCTTATGAGCGGCAGGGAAGTTTTGATTGGCAAGTTGGGACATGTTATGTTCTATGCTGTAATTTACTTCATAATTGTAGAAATGCTGCTTATTGTTGATGTAAAAAAATGTCTTTCTTCTATTTCTTCAATTACTTCAGCCCTTACCAAAAAGGATTATTCTGTGGAAGATAAGGCTCCTTACCACCGCAGCGAACTGGGCTTGATCATACAGGAATTGAACAGTATGAAAAGGATGATGACCGGGGTTTTGAAGGATATGAATGCTTCTTCAAGAAGAACTGTTTACCAGTCTGCAGATATGGTTTCCAACATGAATAATACAAAGGAAAATGTTCAGGATATTCTTCATGCCCTGGACGATATGAAGAATGATGTTGACAGCCAGACTAATGAGGTGCAGGAATCCAGTGCGGCAATTACACAGATTATTGCTAACATCAAGAGTTTAAACTCTGCAATTGAAAATCAGGCAACTTGTGTTACTGAATCTTCTGCGGCTATTGAAGAAATGGTTGGAAATATTGCAAGCGTTAATTCTGTTCTTTCTAAAAACAATGAACTGGTTTCAAAACTGGGCCATGCTTCGGAAAAGGGACAGAAGTCTGTAGAAACGGCTGTTCTGGCAGCAGATGAAGTTTTGAAAAAGTCTGAAGGCATTTTGCAGGCTTCTACTGTTATCCAGAGCATTGCAACTTCAACTAACCTTTTGGCTATGAATGCGGCTATTGAGTCTGCCCATGCGGGTGAAGCGGGTCGCGGTTTTGCAGTTGTTGCTGATGAAATCCGTAAGTTGGCTGAACAGTCTTCAAGTCAAAGTAAGTCTATTGAAGAAAGTCTTACTACCCTTTCCCAGGCTATTGGTACTATTTCCGAAGACATCAGGCAGGTACAGGAAGTCTTTTCTGACATTTATGATCTTTCTACAAAGGTCAGGGAGCAGGAAGATGTTATTGCTGGTGCCATGCAGGAACAAAATGCCGGCAACAAGCAGATTCTTGAAGCAATGCAGGAAATTACAGAAACAACTGCTACTGTAAAGAGTGGTTCTGAAGAAATGCTTACGAGTGGCGAGCAGATTGTTACAAAGGTTTCTTCTTTGACGGACATTACCGGCCGCATCAACGAAGGAATGAACAGCATTAATTTGCGGTCACAGGCTATTAATGATGTTGTTGCCATTACCACCATGAGTACAAATACAACAAAGGAAAATGTAGAAAAGCTGCAAGTTGAATTGAGTGAATTTAAACTTGAGTAGTTTTTTGGTGATTTTAAAAAAAATAAAATTTGATTGAAATTTTTTTATAAAGGTAAAGCACTCCAGTGATTGTCTGGGGTGCTTTTTTTTTGTAGATGTTGTTTATAGATGTTGATGGGTGAAAATCAATATTTGAAAGTTAGCCTTTGTATGGGGCTGGGGCCTAATTTTTTGCAAAGGGATTTGTGGAGGGGTGTCGGGTAGCCCTTGTGTTTTGCATAGGCGTAGTCTGGGTAGAGCTTGTCATATTCCATCATCAAGCGGTCACGGCCAACTTTTGCGATTATGCTGGCAGCCATAACGGCAGGTATGTCTGCGTCTGCCTTTACCTGGGCACGGACTGGGCAGCTTATGTCCGGGGTGTAAATGCCGTCTGCCACAGCAAGGATTTCTTCTTCTTTTATAAGGGGCAAATGGTTACAAGTGCACCAGGCGTCTTTTTTTACAAGAAGCATTTCGTATGCCACTTTCATTGCTTTTAAGCTGGCCTGCAGAATGTTGATTTTGTCTATTTCTTCATGACTTACAAAGGCTAAAGCCCACAGAGCTTTTTCCTTTATAATTGCTTCTGCTGCTTCCCTTTTTTTTTCAGAAAGTTTTTTACTGTCATTTAAAATTTCAAGGGGAAAGTCTGGCGGTAAAATTACAGCTGCTGCTGAAACAGGACCTGCAAGGGGGCCACGACCGGCTTCGTCTAAACCACAAATATAAGTGCTATTCATTTTTTTCTCCTTATAAAAGACCACATTGGTAACAGGGCTGAAATGGGGCCTTTTTTTTATTAAAGTCTATGGGAAAGAAATGGCTGTATTTGAAGAATTTTCTACAAGGTTTGTAGAAGAATCAAATGTAAACGCTTTAAGATTATTTTTTTCCTTTGACAGATTTTTTCCATAAATGTTTTTTTCAAGGGTGAATGTGTTTGAAGAAAGGGCTGCAGAACATTTTTCTAAGGAAAGACATGAACCGCTTTCTGCATCCAGTGAAATTTTATTTGAGTGCATGATGGCAACAGAATCTTTTATGAAAAGGACATTCGCTTTTTTTGCCTTAGCCTTTACTTTCGAATTTACAAAAGAGACTTTTGACTTTGCAGCATAGAGGGCAAAAGCTTGGTCTTTTCCTTTTATGGAGATAAAAGAATTATTTACATCCACTTCAGACGACTGGGAATAAATGGCATAAAGTGAAGAAGAAATGTTTGAAGAAGAAGTCAGTTCAAGTTCATTTCCATGAAAAGTCAGTGAAGCATTTTTTAAGAAAATAAATTTATTATTTGAAGGTGTTAAAGTCCCCTTGATTTTAAAATTTTTAAATTTCACGCTTGAGTTTAAAATTGTAATTTTGGAAGCTGAATCGAAGGTAAGTTTTACATTGTGGCCTTCAAGACTTATGTCTTTGGTAAAAACTAAATTTTGATTTTTTAAATTTAAATCGCTTAGCACGTGAAGTTTTACATTGGAAAGATTTGACAGTTTTTTTAATGCATCATAAAAATCTGTAAAAGGATTTTGATATGTTCCCAAAGGAAAAGATTCATCCTTTTTAAATTTTGTGGAAGAATTAAAATAATAATTATTTTCATCAATTATAAAATCTATGCTTTCTAGATTGCTCGCATTTCCATTTTCATCCTGGGCATAGGCGCGTATTCTGTAGTAGCTGGCTTGTTCGTTTACAGAAAAAAGATTTATTTCTTTTCCATCGTAAAGTTTAAAATCTCCGTCTTTTATTTTTTCAAAATAGTCCTGGCCCAAACCGTAAAAATTATCACTTCGCGAAACTGAAGGTGAAAGAGAATAGTAAATGTCTTTTGCCCCTGGGCTTTCTATGGTAAGGCTTACGCTGTTTCTGGAAAATCTTTCTTTTACGGAAGAAATAAATTCAGGATTAGGAGCTGACCTTTTGTCCAGACTGTAGGTAAAATTTAAAGTGCCCTGGTAAAGGCCAGAATAGTAAACTTTTAATTCTTCATTAAAATGAATTTCCTGACCGGGGAAAATTTCCAGCAAAAGTTTTTTTGAAGGAAGATTTTTTATGGAATAAGGTTTGTTGTTATTTTCCTGGCCGCAGAAAAAATAATTTTCGTCATCACTTTCAAGTTGCAGTAAAAGAGATTCTGCTGATTTTTTTGTAATAGAAAAATCTACTTTAGCTTTTAGAAAAAAAGTTTTTTTACAGTCTTCCTCTCCTTCTTTTTCGGAGGGAAAATATGTAATTGTATGATCTGTACTTCTGTCCACTTTTATGGAATTTTCATCCCCACTTAAATTTAATTTTTCTTCATCAAGAAAATAAACATTAGTTAAATCCGTAAAAGTTATTTTTTCCCAATTTGTAATTTTAAAAGGAAAGCTTTCTTCTTCGAAAAAATCATTTTCCTGGGGACAAATATTTATGGGGTAAGAAAAATTATTTATGCCGTCTGATAAAATTAGATTAACTTTTTGTGTCAAGAAATTTTCTTTACTGAGTTCAAGGCAGTCAGCTTCTTTTAAAAAGTGAATGTCTTTTCCAAAACAATATTTAAAATCTTTTGGAATGTTAAGAATTTGACCGGGGCGCAAAGTGTAAACTTTTTCTTTTTCCAGTTCATCTAAAAAAATTCTTTTGGGATCGCCTTTTTTGTATGAAGAAAATTCTTTTACTGTAAAAGATTCTTCGAAATTTTCTTTTTTGCCGTCTTTAAAAAAAACAGTAAGTTTTAAATTTATTTTTCCCCGAACCGGAAGAAGGACTTCTTTTTTATAAAGAAAGCCTTTTTGAAAAGGATCCTGACCGTCAATTGAATAATAAATTTCTTTTACATCATCTGTAAGATTTAACGACAAGGTCTGTAAGTTAGACCAGACACCGGGGCATGGAGAAATGATGTTCTCTAAAGAAAAAGCGTGAGAAGAAAAAATCAAAATGCAAAGGGCAAATAAAGATGCCAGGCTTTTTCTTAGAGAAAACATCTGCTTATTTATTCAAATCAAAAATCTTTGAAAGAACTGGGCGCAACTCCGGGTAAGGCTTAAAGTAGTGCTCTTCAAGTTCTTCTTTTTTTAAACCAACCATTTCGTGACTGCAATAATTGATCCAGTTATTTTCTTCCGGACTTTCAACTACAAATTTGCGGCTGTAATAATCCGGCTTTACAGGCCCCTGATCTTTGTACTTGTAAATTTTATAATCGTGCACTGCAACTTTTATGTCTTCACGTGCAATTCCCTTTTGAAGAAAAATATCTACCAGGTAATTTAAAGTACGGCCAGAATCGAAAATGTCATCCACCAAAAGAATTTTATCTCCAGAACGAAGATAATCTGGTGAATATGTCCAGCCATCAATTCTGACAGAATCGTGCATCCTGACATCAGAATAAGAATGTGCAACAACTGCCGCATACAAAACAGGTTTATGATTTTTAAGGGCGACTTTATAATATTCACTGAAAATGTTTGCCATGTAAGCGCCACCTCTAAGAGAAGCATAAATTACATCGGGAACAAAACCATCCTGCTGGTAGATTCTATCTGCCAAAATAAGTGAATCATTTCTTACTTGATTGTAATCCAAAAATTCCTTCATAACGGGACTCCTGATTTTTAAAGGCTTCGTTAAAAAAATTATCTTTCTTCAAAAATAAAATCTTTTTCAACCAGCTTATATTTTTCACTTTCTTTTTCTGAAGTGTCAGCGATTTTAGAATTTTCTTTCTTCGCTTTTGATTTTTTCTTTGTCGAAGAGTAAGAATATTTTACAGTAATTTCATCATTTTTGAAATCCACCGTAACGCAATCTTCTTCATTTCTTGTTCCGGACAAAAGTAAATTTGCAAGCTTGTCTTCTATTTTTGACTGCAAGAGGCGACGCATAGGACGAGCCCCCATTGAAGCTTCATATCCATTTTCAATAAAATATTTTCTTGCGTCTTTTGTTACTTTGAGTTTAAGATTTTTTTCACTTAAACGATTGTTCAAATCCTGCAGCTGAATATCAAGAATTTTAGAAATATCATCTTGGAAAAGAGTGTTGAAGACAAGAATGTCGTCAATTCTGTTTAAGAGTTCAGGTGTCATAATTTTTTTCAACTCTTCCATTGCAGATGATTTTATTTCCTGGTATGGAAGAAGGCCTTCTTTGGAAGAAGCAAAACCGATTTTGCTTTCCTGATTGATTTTTCTGGCCCCAGCATTGCTTGTCATCAAAATAAGAGTATTTCTAAAACTTACCATGTGACCAAAATTATCCGAAAGCTGACCTTCCTCAAGAATTTGAAGAAGAATATTAAAGACATCTGGATGAGCTTTTTCTATTTCATCAAACAAAACAACTGAATAAGGATGCTGTCGAACTTTTTCTGTTAAAGTTCCACCTTCTTCGTAACCAATGTAACCCGGAGCAGCCCCAGTCAGTCTTGTAACATTTATTTTTTCAATGTAGTCGCTCATGTCAACACGAATTAAAAAATCTTCACTACCAAAAAGAAATTTTGCAAGTGCCTTTGCCAGCTGCGTTTTTCCAACACCTGTCGGTCCCAAAAAAATAAAGGAACCTAAAGGTCTTTTTGGAGAAGAAATACCTGCCCTGCTTCTTCTGACTGCAGCAGAAATAGCATTAACGGCTTGGTCCTGACCAATTACTTCTTTGTGGAGTTCATCTTCCATTTTTGAAAGACGAAGGTTTTCCACATCATCCATTTGAGACAGCGGAATGCCAGTCATCTGAGAAATTAAAGAAAGAACATCTTCTTTTGTAACGTGAAGTTTATTTTTTCTATTATTTTCTTTTCTGAGAGAATTGAAATTTTCAATTTGTTTTCGAATGTCTAAAACTTTGTCCCTGACTTTTGCAGCTTCCTCATAATTCTGATTTGCAACAAGATTATTTTTTTCTTCAGTAAGTTCCTTTATGATTTCTTCCAGTTTACTTACTTCCTGAGGTTTTACTTCTATCTGGATTTTTTTTACCGCACCACATTCATCTAAAATATCAATCGCTTTATCCGGCAAAAATCTTTCAGGAATGTAACGTTTGGAATATTTTACAATTGTTTCTACAACATCATCGTCATAAATCACATTATGATATTTTTCAAATGAAGGCTGAATGCCGCGAAGAATTTCTTCTGCGTCAGAAATACCTGGTTCTTCAACAAGAATTTTTTGGAAACGCCTTTCCAGAGAAGCGTCTTTTTCGATGTACTTTCTGTATTCTTTTAAAGTTGTTGCACCAATAATTTGAATTTCAGACCGGCTTAAAGCTGGCTTTAAAATATTACTGGCATCGAGAGCTCCTTCTGGTCCTCCGGCACCAATTAATGTATGAAGTTCATCAATAAAAAGAATTATGTTTTTTGACTCCTTAATTTCTTTTATGATTTTCTTCATTCTTTCTTCAAAGTCACCGCGGTACCTTGTTCCTGCAACAATGGATGTTAAGTCCAAAGAAATTACTCTTTTATCGGCAAGACTGAGCGGCACCCTGCCATTAGCAATTTCCTGTGCAAGGCCTTCTACGATTGCAGTTTTTCCAACGCCCGGTTCTCCAATAAGGACAGGATTATTTTTTGTCTTACGACTTAAAATCTGGAGTATGCGGCTGATTTCTTTTTTTCTACCAACAACAATTTCTGCATTTTCTTTTTTTGCTTCTTTTGTAAGATCGCGGGAAAATTTTGCAAGAAAAGAGTCTCTTTGAAAATTGTTTTTTTTCGATTCAGACTTTTCTCCGATTAAAGGATTTTCTGAATCTTCATCGTCATGATTAAATTGAAAATTCTGGAAACCGAAATTTAACCCTCTGTCAATTGGTGAAAATTTCTCAATATCCCGGCCAGACACTTTTCCTTCGTCAGTAAAAAAACTTGAGGGAACTTTTTTTTCAACATTTTTAACAGCTTCTTTTGCTCCTTCAAGACCGATTTTTAATTCATCGAAAATCTTACTCAAAACTGTTTTTTTATCATTAACGGCAGCAAGCAAGATATGTTCTGTTCCTACGTATGGGCAGTCTAACATTTTTGAAAAAGCTTCTGCGTCAGAAAGCATTTTGAGCATACGGTCTGAATAAGGAATCTCTTTTAACTCCTTAGACGGTATACGGGCGTGCAGACCTTGTTCAATTCCAATTTGCAATGTCAAAAAATTTATGTGCAGATGTTTGAGTGTAAGAAAGCCCAAACCATCACCGCTTTTTATAAGAGCAAGAATTACATGTTCAGGAAGCAGACTTTCGCTTCCCAGTTTATATGCTTCGTCCGGTGCAAGAGCAATAATAAGGCGCTGAGCACGTGGAGAAAGATTGGCCATCATATTTCCTCCCAAGAAATATAAAAAGTTTTTAACTCACCTTTTTTAAGTTGCCTTCAAAAATTACAATTTTTAACGGTTCCTTAAGTAAGGCTTACATTTTCAACAGCTTCCTGTAAAAGAATGCAGCGAAGCCTTTCGATTTTTTTTTGCATATTTTCTTCAATGTCTGAAGGAAAATCAAATTTACCATTTTTTAAAACGTATTCTAAATGTCCGTCTTGAATTCTATAAAGAAGGGCATTCAATTTATTATCGTCTATTCCCTGTAACAGGTTTAAACTTAATCCTATTTTTAATGCTGAAATAATTTCAACAGCTTCACGAACCTGGATAAACAAAGAATATTTTACCAGGGCAAAAGACCTGTAAATCATATCCTTTACAATAGAATATTTATTTACGAAAGCTTCCTTCCTAATTTCTTTTTCCGTTTTGATTACTTCTTTTGCAAAACTATTGAATGAAGAAATCTGCTCTTCTTCATTCCCATTTAAACAATTTTGATTTGTGATTATGTAAAAATTACCAAGAGCGCAGCAACGGTTACCATTTCCAAAAGCCCCGCTTATAAGACAGCCGTTTTTTTTGCATGTACTATAATAGGGCCAAATTTTATCTGACAGGGAAAGACCTGGCAAAAAGAAAGTAGAATAAATTCTTAAGCCGGATCCCACTTCATCAATTGATGATGTCAAATAACCAAAATCCCAGCTGCCGGCAAACTGCAATTTTTTTTGCATGGCTTCATCCATTTCTTTAACAGCCTTGTAGGGAGTGTCAAGATTCAAGCCTGTCTTGTAGGAAGAAATTCTTATGTGATCTTTTGAATTAATCTGGCAGCTTAACTTTCCGTCGTTTCGAATAACAAGCCCGATTTTTGGGCCTTCATCCTGCTGAAAAATTCCCCTCTCTTCCAAAATCTTTTTTCCCAAAGGATCCAAATCATCAACATTGGCAAGTTTATATTTTTCAGCATCCTCTAAATGATTAAAAACATCATATATGATGGAAAGCACTCTTTCAGTTTGCTTTTCATTTTCATATTGAGGAAAGGGAAAATTTGCAAGATTTCTGCAAAGAGTAAGCCTTGTGGAAAGAACAATGTCTTCATTTTTTCCTTTTTCTGTGTACCAGGCATCGTCCAACTGCAGATTATTTTTTTTGCGTCTTTGCGCCATATAAAATCCTTTTTAAGGTCATCTTGAAAAAAATTGATTTTTTAGATGCTCTCTAAAACAACAAATTATTTTGCACTAACATTTTTTTCACTTTCATCTTCACCGGATGAAAGACTTTCTTTTTCCAAAGCCTTAAGGCAATCCCTGTACATAGCCGCCTTCTCGTAATCTTCACAATTGACAGCCTGAGTAAGTTTATTTTCAAGTTCAATTCTATCATTTAAAACTGAGCGGAAATATCTTAAACGCTGAGGCAAACTGCCAGTGTATTTACATTCACCGCTTCGCTTTTCGATAGCAACTTTTATATCATCCTTAAAAACTGAATAACATTCGGGGCAACCTGCAAGACGACTGTCAACAATTTTTTTAAGGGACGCTCCACAAGAAGGGCAAACTTTATCATTTTGATTTTTTTTCACTTCATAAGACAAAGACTTCCAGGCATTCAATATGAAGTTTTTTAAGGTACTTCCATCGTTTTTGTTTTCGCGGGAAAAACCTCTCTTCATGGCACATTCTTCACACATGTTGAGTATCATTCTCCCATCCCCATTGGGGCCTGGTCCTGCAATAGAAACTTGGGCTTCTCTTTCATGGCAAATATCACACAGCATAATTTGATCCTCAAACAAAAAGTAACGATTATTTTAATCTTTTTTAGATTTTACGTAAAGTCTCTATGGGTTTCTCTTTTCCGGCCTTAATTGCAGGAATGGCTGACACAATAAGAGACAAAAGTAGAGTTCCGCCTGTTATTAAAAGCAGTTTAACAAAGGGAATGGAAAGAGAAAATTTTTGTATGTAAAAAGACGGATCTAAAAGATTTACTTTAGAAAAATTTTCAAGATTGTGGTTTACAAGCAGATAGAAAAATCTTGCAAAGAAGTTAACAAAATTTTCTGCAAAAGTAATAATTGAATTTATATTTACAGCACACAAAAGTCCTGCCGGCAGCCCCATTAAAATTCCACCCAAACCGCAGGCCAAACCTGTTAAGACAAAGGCAAGTGCAATGCCGGAAGATGAAGCGCCTGTACTTTTTAAAATCGCAATTTCTTTTTTTCTTTCCATCACAAGCATGACTAAAGCAGAGGCAATATTTACGCTTGCAACAATTACAATCAAAATCATAATAAGCAAAAGCAAAAGTTGTGTAGAAGAAAAATTTGCATATTGAGAAGAATTTAATTCTTTCCAGGAATAGGCATTTGCATAATCGATTGAAGGCCCATTTCCAAAACCGGCAATTTCATATTTTAAATCCTGCTGGATTTTATAAAGTTCTTTGCTGAAAGGATTTGCCGTAGTTATAGAAATTAAATACTGGGCAGAATTCGAAGACATTGTTTCAAAAGCCTTTTTTATTGGAATGAAAACCCATAAAGCATCAAGTTCCTGGTAACCGGAAGAAACAATCCCCGAAATTTTATAAGACGAATATTTTGGAATGATTGTACCGCTGGAAGAAATCGCGACATTAATTATTCTAAGAGTGTCACCTGCATGTAAGTCTAATTTTTTTGCAAGATATTCGCCAATTATGCAGCTGGAAGAATCTGCCATAAGAGAGTCGCCTTCAACAAGAGTAAATAGACTTTCATAATTTTTATTTTTCTTAAAGATTTCAGGATCCACTCCACGAAGAGTTGCTCCACTTCTGCCTAAAGAGGAAGCCGCAAGGGCAGTTCCTTTTATTTCAGGTAAAGCTGTTTCTATTCCATCAAGACAAAGCATGCGGTCAGCAACAGAAATAAAATCATCATAATTTTTTATGATTTGAGATCTTGCGGAAAAACGAATTTCCAGATCACCGGAAGAAAGGCCAATGATTCTACCCATCATGCCTTCTATCATTCCGTCAGAAACTACTAAAACTGAAACCAAAGGAATCAAACTGATTCCAATGCACAGCATTGCTCCCAAAAGGGATTTTCTGCCATGCCGCTGTTCATTTGATTTATCCCTAGAAAAAATTAATTTTCTTGCATATAAAAAAGCTGCTCTTACATTCATCTTTTTGCCTCTACCAGCGAAGCGTTTTCTATGTAATAAGTGACGTCACCTTTTTTAGCAATATTCATATCGTGGGTTACAAGGATTAAAGTTTTTTTGTAACGGTCAGCCATATCAAATAAAAGTTCTGAAATTAAAGCGGCATTTTGCGGATCAAGATTTCCAGTTGGTTCGTCAGCAAGAATAATTTTTGGATTATTTATAAGGCTTCTTGCAACGGCAACTCTCTGCCTTTCTCCACCAGATAATTGTGAAGGCAAATGATTTGCCCTGTTTTCGAGATTTACATCTTTTATCAACTGCATGGCTTTTTCCATGGCTTCTTTTTTTGAAAGACCTGCAATGTAAGCTGGTAAAAAAATATTTTCCAAGGCAGTAAAATCTTTTAAAAGATAATGAAACTGGAAAATCAAACCTAAAGATTTCTGGCGGTAAGAAGTAAGTTCTTCTTCATTCATGGAAGAAATTTCCTGACCGTCAAAAATAACAGAACCGGAACTTGCATTATCAAGCCCGCCAATAATATTTAAAAGTGTAGATTTTCCGCTTCCACTTTTTCCAATTATGACGCACTTGCATCCTTCTTCAAGTTCCATATTTAAATTTTTGAGGATTGTAAGATTTCCGCTTTCAGCAAAAAAAGTTTTTTCAAGATTTGTGATTTTTAAAATACTACTCATTTCTAAGTACCTCTGTAACTGTCATTTTAAAAATTTTTCTTCCCGCAAAATAAGAAGCCAGCACGGCAGAAAATGTTCCGAAGAAAACTATAAAAATAATTTCCCCAGCCTGCATTCTTGCCGGAATATTTGAATAAATTCTAAACATTTGATTTTCATTTATGTAGTCAAGATAGGCCGGGTTAAATAAAGCCGTAAAAACATATTGAAAATAATATTGCAGTTTTGAAAGAATTATAAAAACAGTGCGCATGTTTACGGTAAGGAAAATTCCTGAAAGCAAACCCCAGAATGCTCCTTTTATTCCAGTTGTAAGTCCTTTTAAAATAAAAACCATTTGCACGTGAAGGCGCCTTGCTCCCAGGGCAGACAAAATTGCG
This sequence comes from Desulfovibrionaceae bacterium, assembly GCA_963605975.1. GTDB lineage: Bacteria > Spirochaetota > Spirochaetia > Treponematales > Treponemataceae > Treponema_D. The sequence continues at coordinate 12,607 of CAVCWN010000140.1, forward strand.
ATTTCCTGGCTACGTTCAAAAACCATGCGCCTCATTCCGTTGTAAATGTTTACCACAACAACCAAAAAAATCAAAAGAACCAAAAGCATCATAATATTTTTTTCAACTCGCAGGGCTCCAAAAAATGAGCGGTTATATTCCCGCCAGCTCTGACAATCCCCATTAGGAAATTTTTCTTTTATTTCTTTTACA
>CAVCWN010000141.1:0-4143 GCA_963605975.1 Desulfovibrionaceae bacterium
ATTTTAAGTCTTTAAAATACAAAGACTTAAAATGTCGCTTCTTCAAAGTTGCCTCTAAAAATTGCAATTTTTAGAGACTCCCTTCACAGAATTAAGAAAAAATGCACCACTTTGTGCCATGAAAATGCCCCCGGTCACACCAAAGGCATTTTTCAAAAAAATAGTTTTTTATTGAACAGTTTTTCTACTAGTCCAGATCAACTGTTGCTTCATAAGCAACCTTAAGTGCACCTGCATCATCCTTGTAAATCTTTACCATAACAGCAGACTTTACAGGATTGTGCTTTTCATCAAAGCGGATGTGGCCTGTTACATAGTCACCTTCACTTGCTTCGAGGGCTGCACGTACAGCAGCTGGATCTGTTGTACCAGCGGCTTCAATTGCATTCTTATACATATACATTGAATCGTAACCCAAAGCTGCAAAAGAGTTAGGAACACGACCATTGTACTTAGCCTTAAATCCTTCAATAAACTTAACAACTGCAGGGTCTGTAGAATCAGCTGCATAGTGGTTAGAATAGTAACCGCCTACAACTTCGTCTCCAGCATCTTCAACAAGTCCGTCCCAACCGTCAGCACCAATAATAGGACAGTCAAGACCCTGAGCACGAAGCTGCTTAGCAATCAAAGCAACTGTACCATAGTAATCTGGCAAGTAAACAACTTCTGGATTTGCTGCCTTAATCTTTGTAATCTGAGCGTTAAAGTCAACATCGTTTGTAATATAAGATTCGCTGGCAACCATTTCGCCGCCAAGACTTGTAAATTCTTCAACAAAGTTTTCCATAAGGCCTACAGAATAGTCATTTCCAACATCATAAAGAACAGCTGCCTTTGTAAGACCCAAGTTTGCAGCTGCAAACTTACCGCCAATCTTACCCTGGAAAGGATCTGTGTAGCATGCGCGGAAAATGTAGTTACCGGCATCTGTAAGGGCAACAGCAGTTGCTGCAGGAGCAATCTGAACAACACCCTGAGCCTGAGCTGTAGAAGTAATTGCAATTGAACAGCCAGATGTCAAAGAACCAATGAGCATTGTTACACCATCTTGAGTTGTCAGTTTTGTGTAAGCGTTTACTGATTTTGCAGGATCGCCTTCATCATCTTCAACAAGATATTCAACTTTCTTGCCAAGAATACCGCCGGCTGCATTAATTTCGTCAACTGCAAGATTTACACCGTCTGTACATTCAAGACCGTAAACTGCAACACTACCAGAAAGAGGAGCAATTCCACCAATCTTGATTGTGTCATTTGACTTAGAAGAACAGCCTGTAAAAAGGGCTGCCACTGTCGATAAAGCTAAAGCTACTGTTAAAAGTTTTTTCATAAAAACCTCCACTTCTTTTTGAAACAAAATAGTATCGAATTTCCAAAAGTATGTAAATATACAAATTTTCACTTTTTTCTAAAAGATTTTTGTATATTTATGCATATTTTTCTATTTTTTTGGGCGCCTCCCTCCTTAAAATTTATTTTTTAAAAACCAGCAATTTTTTTTCCACCCTAATTTTCTAAAAAAAACAAATCAATTTTTTTTAAATTCCGTCGGGCCGGGTCTTCCGGGATTCCGGCATTCGCCTTCAAAGCGGCTGTCAAATCAATTAAAATAGAAAAAAAAGCGAATTTTGTCAAAAAAAAGGCTTTAAAAAAGGAAAAATCCTAAAAAAATGACAGCCACTTCGCCTCCAGCGTCCCTCCAGCCCCTGGCGCTCTCCTAGACTTGTCAAAAATTTTAAAGAAAATCCCCAAAAAAGTAGAAATGAAATTAATAGTACCTTATAATTTTTACAAAAGGGCTTTCAGTAAAAGAAAAGCTCTTTTAGTTAAGGGAGTCTCTAAAAATTGCAATTTTTAGAGATACCCTTAAGCCTTTAAAATTAATTTTCAAAGGCCACTAAAAAAATCATTTTAGGGAGTCTACCATGAAAAAGATTTCTAAATTATTACTTGTCTTGGGCCTGGCCCTGCTTACAATCCCCAGCTTTACCAGTTGTGAAGACTTTTGGGATTTAGTCTACGGCAAAACCGGCACCCTCAATGTAGTTTTGGGCACTGCAGATGAAAGCACTTACGGTGACAAAACAATCGACTTAGCCATTGACATCCTTAATGCTGAATACAAAGTCACCAAAGAAAACTACTACACAAAGAAAGGCCTTAAAATCGGAGATGTTATTGACATTTCAAATGACATTAAGGCAACAGGCTTTACAAAAATGCTTTGCGTAAAGGCAAAGTTTTCTGATGCAGAAGAATACGCAGAATGTAAATACTACATGCAGGATGGTGCCTACGGCCCTGTAGGAAAAACAAACTACGGCACTGCTCCAGGCGGCTATGATCTTTACATAATAATCCAGGACGGCGGCGAAATAGTTTACAACTGGAAACAGTCCTAACTAAAAGCAGGTAAAAAAAACACCCCTTCTAAAAAGAAAGGGTGTTTTTTTTTCGTAAACAACAACCTATTTTGTTGCCAAGATAGCAATTCCAGGAAGAGTCTTTCCTTCAAGGAATTCCAGAGAAGCGCCGCCGCCTGTAGAAACGTGGCTCATCTTGTCTGCGAGGTGGAACTTGTTTACGGCTGCAACAGAGTCTCCGCCGCCAACTACAGTCATTGCACCGCGGCCAGTTGCGTCTGCTACCAGCTGGGCAACAGTTGCTGTTCCCTTTGCAAAAGCATCAAATTCAAATACACCAACAGGACCGTTCCATACAACAGACTTTGCTGTAGAAAGAACTTCCTTGTAAAGTTCAATTGTCTTCGGACCAACATCCATAGCCATAAGATTGTCAGGAATGTCTACTCCGTCAACAGCTACTGGAGTTGCGTTTGCGTCAAATTTGTCAGCTGCAACGTGGTCTACAGGAAGAACAATCTTTACTCCCTTAGCCTGGGCGTCTGCAAGAAGCTTTTTAGCTGTATCAATAAAATCATCTTCAACCAGGGAAATACCTACTTTGTGTCCCTGGGCCTTTAAGAATGTATAGGCCATGCCACCACCAATTACAAGGGCAGAAGCGTTCTTTAAAAGTGATTCCAAAACAGCAATCTTTGAAGAAACCTTTGCACCACCAATAATTGCTACCTGTGGTTTTGGAGGATTTTCTACCATTGGCTGAATGTACTTAACTTCTTTTTCCATAAGGAAGCCACCGACACTTTCGCAAGGCATAAACTTTGCAATAGAAGCTGTAGAAGCCTGGTCGCGGTGAGCTGTACCAAATGCATCGTTTACAAAAATGTCTCCGTAAGTAGCAAGTTCTTTTGCCATTACATCACGTTCTGCACTGTCCTTAGAAGTTTCTTCTTTGTGGAAGCGGACATTTTCAAGCATTGCAACAGCTCCTTCTGGCAAAGCATCAATTGCAGCCTTCTGGCCCAAAGCGTCTGGCAGGAAAGTAACTTCTTTTCCCAGCTTTGAAGCAAAATAGTCAACAACTGGCTTCATGCGGTTTTTGCCGTTAATAAACTTTTCGCTGTCTGCGTCAGTCCATGTTTTGCCAGCCTTTTCAGCCTTTTCCTTAGCCTTTTTAACATCTTTGTTAGGATCGCCCAAGTGACTCATCAAAACAAGAGAGCGAGGGCCCTGTTCAAGAATGTACTTGATTGTTGGCAAAGCAGCCATAATACGTGTGTCATCTTGAACAACTCCGTCCTTCATAGGAACGTTAAAATCAACGCGCATGATAATACGCTTACCCTTAAGGTCAACGTCTTTAACAGTTTTAATCATAATATTCCTCCATGGAATTTAATTACATTTCGATGCCAAAAATATACTATTTTACCCCGCAAAAATTCAATAGTGAAAAATGAAAGTCAAATCACCAAAATCATCAAAATCAAAAAATGATTTTTTAAGATGCAAAAAAGTGATTTCTATTTTTCCTTAGAACGATTTTCTTTTTTTTCCAGAATGTCACGCAGGCGGTAAAGGCGGTTTACATTGTAGCGCAAAACCATAAACGGCAGCATGCTTAAAAAGGCATTTACACAGGCAATGGGCAGGCCAAAACAAAAAATGTATTTTAAAGGATAGGCAAAAATCAGCAAAAAACCGCCAAGGGCATTCCACAAGTGAATGCATGAACCGTAATTACATTCAAGAATAAACCTTTCTACATAAGCCCTAT
>CAVCWN010000142.1:0-11980 GCA_963605975.1 Desulfovibrionaceae bacterium
TGCTTTCGTAAACAGGCGGGCGTCTGGTAGGTGAACAAATATTTCTTTAGGAAAGGAGCATTTGTTTTGTGAACAAAGGTTCCTTTTGTGAACAGCCCGCCAGTTATATCTAAACAGATGTGGGGGTAGGTAACAGTGTTTCTTTTACAAACAGGTGCTGCTTTCGTAAACAGGCAGGCGCTTGGTATGTGAATAAACGTTTTTTTAGGAAAGGAGCATTTGTTTTGTGAACTGACACATTTTTTGTAAAAAGCCCACCTAGCTAATCTAACCAAACACGTCTTTAGGTAACAGCGTTTCTTTTACAAACAGGTACTGCTTTCGTAAACAGGCGGGCGTCTGGTAGGTGAACAAATATTTCTTTAGGAAAGAGGTATCTGTTTTGTAAACAGACACTTTTTTCGTAAACAGCCCGCCCGTCTTACTTGAACAAACAGGTCTTTAGGTAACAATGTTCCTGTTTACGAACAGACAGTGCTTTCGTAAATAGCCCGCCAGTTATATCTAAACAGCTGCGCCTTTAGGTAACAGTGTTTCTTTTACAAACAGATACTGCATTCGTAAACAGCGCCTTCAAACCTTACTTGTTTTTCTTTTCCTTTTTAGATTCTTCTGAGTTATCCGCATAAAAAGGTCTGTAAGCTTCGTAAGAGTCAATCCATCTTTTTACAGGAATGGTCCAGTCTTCTTCGTGCAAGCCTTCGATTACAAGACCTTCGTAAAAATCCTGGATGTGGGCGCGGATGGATTTTTTGTCTGCTTCCTTTACATCATTTCTTTCAACAAACAAATCGTTTATGTATTTTACGGCATCGCTTTGTGAAAAAAGATCTGGAACAGCTTTTGTTACAAGGTAGATGGCGGCTGGAATGCAGTTAACGGAATGCTGTTTCATGTAAAGAACTGATTCGCCAATTTTTACAGCTTGTTCGTAAAGTTGCTTTTCCCAATTTGTCTTTTCTTCTTGAGTGAAATTTTCACGCTCAAAAACCATGCGGTGGAATGACCAGCAAAGTAAGATGATTGCTATGTGAAGAGATGGAATGCAGCAATAGTGAGGATCCGCACCACGCATTTTTTTTACGCGCTTGTCATCCGTTAAAGGTCTGTATGTTGTTGTTAAAGAGTAGCGGTAAATTTCATAAGCGCCATCGTAAATGATGTCCAGATAACGAAACCATTCACCTGTCAATTTTGATCCCTGGTAGAGGCCAAATCTTTTCTTATACATAACAAGGGGGCGAAGCCAGAATTTTATAAAATCCATGTAGACTGGATAAAGGCTTGTGTCAAATGGAACTTTTTCATCCAGCTGGTGATCAACGTGCTTTACAGGAATTCTAAAAATGTGAATTTTTTGTAAATATTCCAAAAGAAAAAATTTCCATGCAACGACGCCCAGATATTTTACTGTTTCACCAAAGGCCGGTGGCATCCAGCCGACTGAAAAAAACCATTCAAGAATTTTAAAGTCTTTATTGATGTCTTTGCCTTTTAATTTTTCAATTCTCTTTTGTGAAGCCGCTTTGATTTTACTTTTTTTAAAGCGGTAAATTTTATTTCCATTTTCGTCTGTCAATTTAAAAGTCGTATCAAGTTTTTTCATTTTTTCTTCCGTAAAAAATTTCTTACTACTTTATAAAATTTTTTCTTTTTTGAATAGATATGAATTTGCCAGGCAATTTAGCCTTGAAAAAAAATCCAATGAAAAAATCAGTGGAATTTTTTTTCAAGATTTTTTTGCCTCTATCTTTTTAATAACCGTCTTTTATTTCCCAGACCTTTCCCTGACTGCGACCAAAAATTTCTTCTTCATACATGCACTCGGCCAAAACAGAAGGTGTTTGATATTTCCCTTTTCTGATAGGGCGGAATGTAAATTCAAAAGACTGGCTTCCCATCGGAAAGTAATTCCAGAAGCAGCGTATTTCTGCATCGTAAATGTCCTGGCGGGAAAGACTGTTATAATAAAAATCATCTTTTGAAAAATTACTTTCTTCTTCTACATTTTCTGGAATTGAAATGCTTGTTGCAAAAGTAGAATTTATAATTTCACAGCCGGCTGGAATTGAGGCTCTTAGGGCAAGGAAAGTTCTTGCCTTGTTGCTGGTGATAAAAATTTTTTCTTTGTAGATTTGTCCAATTTCCAACTGGTCTTCTTTTACCAGCTGGCCTGTTTTTGCATTCATAATTTCTGAGTAAATGCAAATGCCTTGGTCTTTGGCAATTTGTTCTTCTGCTGGCAATGCATATTTGAGTCTTGCTGTATAGAAAAGCGGCCCCTTTCCATCCTTTTTTATTTCTAGCGGAATTTCTTTTCCTAAAGAAATATTTTTTTCTTTTAGATTTTTATAATCTAATTTTGCAGAAGCCTCTTGCTTTTCATTTAAAGAAAAATTTTCCCGCAAAATATTTTTGTCATCAAGAAAAATTTCTGCTTTTAAATTTGATTCCTTGAAATCATTTTGCGAAATAAATTCTTCAAGTGCAATTAAAACTCTTGCAGTTTCCGCAGTTGATTTCCATTTGCCCTGTCCTGCTTTTTGCAAAAGTAAAAGTTGATTTACAATGTGCTGGTTGTAAATATCATTTTTATCAAGTTTTGAAAAAAGCATAAGAGCCAAGGCAAAGTCTTCGCTTCTGGTGTTGTAGAAAAACCAACATGATGGATTGTAAGAGTTTTGAAAACTTACTCCTTGGTTTGTGAGTGACATAAGATTTTTTATTTTTACACAAGCACTTTCTGCCACTTCTCTGTAGTTCATGTTGACTGCCGCAAGTCCCGCATAGGCAAGCTGCGAAACAGATGAAGATTTTTTTATGATTTCATTTAAGTCTGCCTTCGAAATATTTTTTTTCAAAAGAGTAAGCAGATAATTTGTGTAGGCCAGCGGATAAAGGTTTCCATCCTTTTTGATTTTTTTTGCCTGACTTTGGAGGTGGGAAGCCAACTTGTCCAGATTATTTTTTCCTGTATCCAGATTATGATTTTTTGCGATGCAGAGAATTTCTGCAATCCTCAAAGAAACTGCCAGTGAACCTTCCGAATCATCTTTCCAGTAAGGGTAAGAGCCGTCCGATTTTTGATATGTTGCCCACTGAGCGATTTCTTTTTCAACTGTTTCTTTTGGATCTTGAACTTGACTTTCCAAATTGAAAACATCAATGTAATCGGCAAAAACAATTAATGGTAGAATTGCAGACGACCGCTGTTCAAGACAACCGTATGGATAGTGGAAGACATAATCGATTGCAGAAGACAAGGTGCCAAGTCTTGTGGAGTCCACTTGAATGTAAAATGAAAGATTGTCATCATCATTTAGTGAAGGGAAAATAATTTTTTCCTGAATGAATTTTTCTTCGTCAGTCATTTGCCCCATGCTTGTGACACTTTCGAAAATGTAACTTTTTTCAATTTGAATTTCCTTGCAAAGAATTTCTTTTAATGAATCACTTGTAATCTTAAATTCAAATTTAATTTTTCCTTCCTGCAGGGCTTTTATATTGAAGAAAATATTTTTTGTTTCTCCGGGATTTACTGTAACATTTTGATTTTTTTCTGAAAGAAGCAGGGCCTTTCCCTTTTCATTTATGATGGAAAAATCAACATTCACTTTTTCTTTTGCAGAAGAATTATTTGTAATGGTGATGCCCTCTTCTCCCAAATCGCCAGGACGCAAAATGCGTGTGCATGCATCGCGAACAGAAATTGGATTTGTTGCCTTTAGAGAATCTTCTGTGTAGGCATAACTATTTTCCTTTATACCGATGACTGTCACAATATATTCTGTAAGTGAATCAGGCAGAGTAAATGAAAAAGACGCTTTTCCATTAGAGTCAGTTTTTATGTCTGGAATAAAAACTGCACATGAAAGAAAATTTTTTCTTATTTGATATGTCGAATCCTTTTGACCGTTTTCCTTTTCTTGAACAAAAGAGCTCGTAACCATATTTGCACTTTCTTCTTCAAGAGCAAAACTTTCTGCTGCCATGTCTGTGCTGGCTGTAGTAAGTCCCATCATTTTTGAAAGTAAGCGTGGCCTGTAATATTCAATTTCTATTTCAGGACTTTCATCATAAGCTTCATAAGTGACAGGGTATGATAAATTTTTTCTTGAATCCTCATGGACTGTTGAAGACTGAAATAAAGCCTGGTTGTAAAAAGTGTTTACTGGAGATGGTGCGCGGTAAGCTGTTAAATCTAAAAGTCCCCGGTCCATAATCATTATGCAAATTTCTGCATCCTTTAAAGCCTTTGAATTCTGGTGAGCAAAAATATCTAAGGAAACTCTTTCGCCTGGCTTGTAGAATTTTTTGTTTCCCTGCACGTCAATTGTGAATTCATTTTCACATGGATTTATGGAAAGCCTTATTTCTGCAAAAAGAGATTTTGCTATACCTTCATCTTCTTTGCCGTATTGACTTGGAGGATTTTCATTCCTGTTTTGGAAAGTACTGACTGTAACATTAACACATGGACTCCATCCTTTTTCTATTTGAAGTTCTATAAGGGAACACTGTTCCTTTAAGTTAAGAATTTCTTCTTTTAAAATTCCCTCTCTTTCAACTGTTAAAAGATAAGTTCCTTTTTCCAGAGGACTTTTTAAAAGTAGATTCGCTTTTTCCCCAGCCTTGTATTCCTTTTTGTCTGCGCTAAGTTCAAGATTTTGATCATAATGATTTTTCAGATCAAAAGAATTTTCTCTTACATAAAAACTTTTTGAAGAAATAACTTTTCTGCCCTGGCTGTCAATCGAAGTAAATTCAATTATATAATTTCCGCTGGATTTTGTTTTGATGGTTACGCTGCCATTTTGACTTGCGGAAATTTCTAGATCTTTTTGAACTTCAACTTCTTCGGCTTCGACCCAGTCAGAGTTTTCAATTCCAAATTCATCTTCAGAAATTTCTTCCCTATAAAAACTGTGAATAAGACGGTATGAAATTTTTTTGTCTTTGTTTAATTTGTTTTCTTCAACAGATTTTCCTTCCGGGGTAAAAAGTGCATAGTCAAAAGAAATTTCCTGACCCGTTGACGGAAAGACATTTTCACTTTTGTAAGGAGAAAGTCCAATGTAAAAATATGCCGGGTGAACTGTAACCTGGGCTTTTGCAGCAATTATTTGATTTGAAGATTCTGTAATTTGTCCTTCAAGAAAATATGTGTAAGGAATTCCTTCTTCTTTTTCTCCACCACTTTTTACCTGCAGTGAGCATTTTCCATTTTCATCAAGAAGGCTTTTTTCTTTTATATAAAAATCATAATCCTGAGGATTGTAATCCCAGAAAAAATTATATGGTCCGAAGGTCCAATCATCATGCTGGCTGTCATTGATGGTGAATTGACTTCTTGAACGAGTCCAGAAAGATTCAAGACTTGCTCCGTTAAGAGCTGCCCCGTCTAAATAATTTGCACTTACATTTGCGCAAATATTTTCACCAGAATAATAAGGCACTTGAGCAATGGAAGCGCTAGCAGAAAATTTTAATTTTTCAAAAGACTGAATTTGAAAAGAGTAATATTTTTTTTTGTTTTCCCTTTTGTATTCAAGATAATATGTGCCAGGTTTTAAATTTTCTGGAATTTTCCATTCCACGCTGCAAGTTCCCTGGGCAGAAAGCTGGCCTTTAAAAGTTTCGTAAATGACATGATTTTTTTTCCAGTAACATTCTTCTGTTATGTTGATTTCGTAGTCCCCGGTGTAAAGAGAATAGTGACCTGCCCTTAAATCTCTGTCGATTATTTTAAAGTGAGCACTTTCACCTGCCTTGTAAAGGGAAGAATCGCTGAAGATGTTTGTTACGTTTGTTTTATAAATTTTTAAAAAATCTTCATTTTGAAAAAGTTCTTCTTTGTTAGAAATGTCTTTGCAGTCTTTTAAATAAAGACTGTTTCCCACAGAATAAAGTTCCTGCACTAAGCGGTCGTCCGCAGTTTTTACTTCTACATAAAGTCTTTTAGATTTATTTTCTTCCCTGTCTGCGTCATAAGAAAAATCTAAACATGCAAGACCTTTAGCATTTGTCTTTGCCCATGCCAAAATATTTTTTTCTTCTACAAAAGATTTATTTACAATTGCATCTTCTAAACTAGAGGCTGCAAATATTTTTACATCTGCGTCTTTTATAATTTTTCCATCCGAAATATTTGTTACAAGAACAAGACTTTTGTTCCACGAGCTGTGGACGGTAAGGGCCATGTCTGTTACCTGAATGATTGAAGTGTTGACTCTTTCCTTTCCCTTAGAAGTGTCTTTTGAAAAAGTTGTAAGTTTTACTGCTCCCCGCCACTGACTGCCGGAAGAAGTTGAAACTTTTTCCAGGTAAGGGCAAAGGTCGATTGTCTGTATGATTTTTCTGTTGATCTTAGCTTCTTTTGTTTTTACATCATTTGTAAAAAAATCTGGAAGTTTAAAATTTTCACTTACACCGCAAAGTGGGCTGATTGTGTATTTTGCCTTACCAGAATAATTTTGAAAAGCGAATGCTCTTTTTGCAGGAAAGGAAGATTCTAGAACATAATCCCGACCGTAATCGAAATAAATAAAAGATGAAGCTTTGCCCACTTTTATTTTTTTAGAAATATTTTTTTTGCATGACTGACCGTAAATGTCTTTAAAGGAATTTTTTCTGATTTTAACAGAAAAACTTTCTCCGTATTTTACATCCAGATCTTTTATGATGATTGATTTTCCTTTGACTTCTACCTGTTCTTTTTTTAAAGGACTTTTGAGGCTGGTGGAAAGGGCAGAAAAAATTGCATCTTCCTGGCCGCTTTTTATTCTGTGATTAAAAATGATTTTTACAGTGGATCCTTCATAAAAATCTTTTGCTTCAAAAGGGCGCAGGGTGTGAAAAGAAATGCTTTGTTCTTTTAAAGTGCCGGCAGAATCTTCAAAAGCTTTTGCTCCTTTTTTCAGACTGATTTTTATCTGTGAATCTGCTGGAAGATTTTCTTTTAGTTCAATAAGAATTTTCTGGTCAGATAATTGACTTGCCCTAAAATTATATTTTTTCCCCTTAGAGTCACTTATTGAAATAAACTTGCTAATGTTTTGGGCATTTACCTTATTCGAAAAGTTAAGGGCAAAATTTTTTGCGTATTCCAGAGGAACGTCATCATTGTTGATGTAACTTTTATTTTTTTTGTCTGCAGAATATCCTGCTTCAAGAAAAGTGATTTTTATATCTTCCGTTCGAAAAGTAAATTCTAAAGGACCTGAAATTTTTTCTCCATCGATGCTTTTTAAATTTTTGTTTACAGTGATTTTGTATTCTTTTTGGGGAATCATTTCGTCGCTTGCGTCAAAGCTTAAAATGCTTGTTCCGTACCACCTGAAAACTCCATCTAATTCAGGTTCAATTTTTACGGCATCGCTTAAAGAACTGACTTCCCCTAATTTTGCCAGAGGAATAACTGCCTTTGAAAAAAGAATTTGTATGGAAGGAAATTTTACACTTGAAGAAAGCAAGCCTTGCGGCGTAACCTGGCTGACAAAAAAATCACTGGTGGTTTTTTCTTTTAGGGATGAAGCATGAAGGGTATTGCATGAAGAAATTGTTGAAAGAAAAAGTGCCATAAATGAAAAAGATAAAAAAGATTTGTTCATAAATAAACTCCTGGAAAAAATCAAAATGCGAAAATCAAAATGCAAAAAATAAAATGATTCAGCTTTTAAAATTATAACCTTTACTAATCCCAAAAGATACACAAAAAAAAGTATTTGTATTATAATCCCACCACCATGAGCGGATTTTATGATTATTACGATGTAGCTGTTATTGGCGGAGGCCATGCTGGAATTGAAGCATCTTTGGCTGCTGCCAGAATGGGACAAAAAACAATTCTTGTTACACAAACAATAGATTCAATTGGCAGAATGAGCTGCAACCCTTCCATAGGTGGAATTGCAAAAGGAAATATTGTCCGTGAAATTGATGCCCTGGGCGGTCAAATGGGAAAGTTGATTGACCAGACGATGATTCAATTTCGCCTTTTAAACAGAAGCCGTGGACCTGCAGTACAGGCGCCGCGTTCCCAGGCAGACAAGCTGCTTTATTCTCAAAAAGCAAGAAAGCTTTTGGAAACAACAGAAAATCTTTCTACACTCATGGACACTTGTGTTGACATTTTGACAATCGCATCTGACCAGTGCCTGCCAGAAAATTCTGATTCCATGGCAGAAAAAAATTCTATTCCCGGAGAAAACCGGCCTTTAGAAAAAAATGAATTTTTAACTGATGCATGTAAAAGCGGCAAAAGGCAAAAGGTGATTGGTCTGGTAACTGAACGCGGCAGAATCATTCCATGCCGTTCCATTGTTTTAACCACAGGAACTTTTTTGGGGGGAAGAATTTTTATTGGTGAATATGACGCCCCTTGTGGCCGCCTGGGTGAAAATGCAGCATTCGGTTTGACGGAATCTTTAAACCGCCTGGGATTTACAACCGGCCGGTTAAAGACTGGAACTCCTCCAAGAATTCTTCGCCACACTGTAGACTTTTCTTCTTTTGAACTGCAGGAAGGTGACAGCGATGTTTTGCCATTTAGTTTTGATGATGAAAAAATTGACCGCCCTATGGTGCCCTGTCATTTGGTTTACACTAACGAAGAAACCCACAAAATCATCAGGGAAAATATAAACCGCTCTCCTTTGTATTCTGGAAAGATTTCTGGAGTGGGGCCGCGCTACTGCCCGAGTATTGAAGACAAAGTTATGCGCTTTAAGGAAAGGGACCGCCATCAGCTTTTTATTGAACCTGAAGGTTTGGAAACGGATGAAATTTATATTAACGGCTTGAGTTCTTCTTTGCCGGAAGAAGTCCAGGATGCTTTTTTAAGGACAATGCCTGGTTTTGAAAATTGCACTGTTGCCCGCCCAGGTTATGCAGTTGAATATGATTATGTTGAACCTACCCAGCTTTTCCCTTCTTTGGAAACAAAAAGGGTTGCAGGACTTTTTAACGCCGGTCAAATTAATGGAACTTCAGGTTATGAAGAAGCGGCCGGCCAGGGGCTGGTTGCCGGAATAAATGCTGGTCTTTATTCAAAGGCTCATAAAAAATTGTGCGGTCCTTTAACTGCTCCTCACGCGGGAATGGGGCAGAGTCCTGCAAGTGCAGAAAAAAATTCTTTTATGCCAAAAGCAAATTTTTCCATGGAAGAAAAAAAGCGCTTTGCAGAAATTTCTGCTTTTGAAACTAAAGCCCTATCTGCTCTACTGGAAGATTTTTCTAAAAAGGGCAACTACGACACCTTCAATAAAATTCCTGAATGGCAGCCTCTGGTCCTGGGCCGCGATGAAGCCTACATTGGTGTTTTAATTGATGATTTGGTTACCCTGGGAACAAAGGAACCTTACCGCATGTTTACAGCCCGTGCCGAATACCGCCTTAAGCTGCGCCACGACACAGCAGACCGCCGTTTAAGACAAAAGGGTTTTGAATTAGGTTTAATTTCTAAAAGTCAAATGGATTTGATGAATGAAAAATATTCAAAAGTTGATGAAGCACTTTTGCTTTTAGAAAAAAATGAAAATATTGAAAAGCCGGATAACCTGACAATGCAAGAATGGACTTTGGCCCAGGAAGATTTTAAATACCGCTACTACATTCAAAAACAGGATGCCCGCATTGCCAAAATGCACAAAATGGAAAATGCAAAAATTCCTATGGATTTTGATTATTCAAAAGTGACGGCTTTAAGTTCTGAAAGCCGCAATAAACTGGAAGCTATTCGCCCGCTGACTTTGGGCCAGGCGTCAAGAATTTCAGGCATAAGAAATTCTGACATAATGCTTCTTATGGTTTATTTAAAATGATTTTTTTTCTGCGGAAAATTTAGGGCATCTGTAAAAAAAAATATTTTCAGTGCTTTCTTTAAGAAAAAAATATTTCTTTCCAAAAGCAGGCCAGCCCTTCCTGGAGGCCCTTTAGTTGCGAAGCGTAGCGAAGCAATGAGCGACAGCGAAGGCCGGAAGGAAGGTTAAAGGCAGGCGGTATGCTGCAAAAAAAAGAAAAGCCTTCTTATGTTCCACAAAATGATTTTTTTTGCTAACATGGGGGCATGAAAACTTTTGTAAAATTTTTGTCAGCTTTGGCTTTGGTTTTGGCATTGACTTCATGCCAGGGAAAAATTCGTGGTTATTCGATTCTTTTGTGGAATGAAAATGATTACCTTTTGGATGACAGCCAGATGCTGCCGGTTTATCTTAAGTCGAATATTTCTAAAGTTTATGTTGTTGAAAATCCTTTGACGAAAGAAAAAATTGAAATTCCTTTGTGGAAAATGACTGAACCTCTTTCCAAGGGCAAGGCAAAAAAGGCGCTGAAACTTTATGATGAATACAAGCACACTTATGCTTATGTTGCTGTTGACGGTTTGCCTATTCGTGCCGAACATTCTAATCAGGCAAAACAGGTGTACCGTTTGAAGCAGGGGCAGACGATCCGCACTTTGTACAGCGAAGAAGGTGAAGCTGTTACGACTGGCGGCAAGGCTCTTGAAGGCGAATGGCTTTATGTTTTGACGGATGACGGAAATATGGGCTGGTGCTTCAGTTACAACTTGCGCCTTTACGAAATGTTTGCAGATGGTACTTACGGCGAAGGTGCGGATGCTTTGGTTGAAATTGTTGAAGAAGAAAATGATCTTGTTTTGGAAGATATTCTTGCCCAGAGATGGTACCCTGAATATTACCAGACAATGATTAATGACAAGCAGATTAATCTGGATTTTATGCAGCCTTCATTCGGTTTGGACACTGGTGTGGACACTGGAATTGTTGCCTTCCACATGAATGGTGTTGACGCTGAATATGAATACAAGGGCGTAACGAAAATTGCAAAAAATGTTTACCGCTTTAACGACACCCAGCTGCAGTTTACAATCCGCGCAAGTGATACGATTACTGTTCAGTACACTGACGAATATGGTATGCCGAATTCTTACACCATGGTTACATTCTTTGGCAGTGAAGTTACAGATTTAATCACCCAGGAAAGGCAGAGAAGGGCAGGGCTTTTGGCAGCATTCCGCGGCTGTGGTCCAACATTCTCTTCTTCTACTTACGGTACTTTGACGGTCCGCTCGGATTCTTCTTTCACATGGACTGGTTGGGAAAATATTGCAGGTTCAATTATTCCTTCTTATGCTTCAAATTCGGGCAGCCTGGAATTTAAATATTTCCTGCCTGACAATTTAAAGGGACAGTGGAATGGAATTGTTACCATGGTATTTAATGGAACTGAAGGTCACGAAGTAAACTTCCTTTACAAGAGGGAAGGTAACGGTGTGCGCCTTTCAAATTTGAATGTTGTTGTAACTCAGTTCTCACAGGTGAAGCTGCCGGCAATAAGCATTAGCCATCCTTCAAATGCCATTGTAATGTTTATGCAGAGATAGTTTTATTTTCTAAAAAGTGCAGGCTGTGTTTTTCACGGCCTGTATTTTTTTGTGAATTTGATTTTGGGATTTTTCAAATTTTATTTTCTGATTTTGATTTAGGGGCTTTAAAAAAAATTGCAATTTTTTAGGGGGCTCTTTTTTCAATGGAGTAAAAGTAAATGGCTTTTGTTCAGTTTTCAAAAGTGTCACTTGCTTTTGGTGACAGGGATATTTTAAAAAACGTTTCAGTAAATTTGCAGACCGGTACTAAAGCGGCTTTGACTGGTGCTAACGGTGCCGGTAAATCCACATTGATAAAAATTATGGCAGGCATTAGCGAACCTGACAGCGGGGAACGCATTGCTCAAAAGGGGGCCCGCATTGCTTACTTGCCGCAAAGTGGTTTGGTACATTCGGGCTGCACTTTAAAAGAGGAAGCAGACAAAGCGTTTCTTTGGGGCTACCAGATGCAGGAAGAAATTGACCGCCTGGCAGAAGAAATGGCCCGTGACGTAAACAACGAACGACTTGCCAGTGAGCATTCGGAACTTTTGACAAAGCTGGAAGAAAGCGGCTGGTACAGAAGGGAGATGC
>CAVCWN010000143.1:0-2976 GCA_963605975.1 Desulfovibrionaceae bacterium
CTTTTTACCAGCCCTGTATTTTCTTCAGACGCAAGTGTCTTTTCAAAAGTCTGGTCTGTTCCTTCAGACGCAAATGTCCTTTCAAAAATCTGACCTGTTCCTACAGACGTAAATGTCCCATCAAAATCCGCTGCGCTTCCTTCAAGCGGAAGTGTCTTTTCAAAAATCTGGCCTGTTCCTACAGACGCAAATGTCCTTTCAAAATCCGGGACTGTTCCTTCAAGCGCTGCAGTCCTTTTTACCAGCCCTGTATTTTCTTCAAAAGCAAGTGTCCCATCAAAATTCACTATCCCCTCTCCATGCAAAAAGAATGACGGGGCAAAAAATAAAATCAAAGCAGAAAAAAATATCTTAATTTTTTTGTCTAACATAATTTTCACTATAGCGGTTTTTCTTTTTTAGTGCACCTAAAAAATTATTTGATTAACTGTTCTGCTAAAAGAACGACTGTCGGCAATGTGGCAATGCAGGTCACACTTGAAATGGAAACGCACAAACTGGCAAAAGATGAATCCTTATCAAAAAGAACAGCCATGCTTGGAATGGAAGTTGCGCTTGGGCATGAAGAACAAATCAATACTACAAAAAGAAAAAGCCTTTCTTCTTGAAAATTGAATGGAAGAAATTTGTAAACCAAAAACAAAAATCCCAAAACCAAAAGAGGGCAGACCACAAGGCGCAAAATGTTAAAACGCAAAAGGCGGAGAATAAAACCTTTTTTGTAGTGGAAGTTTGCAAAAAATAATCCAATCAAAATCATTGCGACAGCAGTGTTCATGTCAGCAATCATGACAAGAGGTTTTGAAATAATTTTTGGCAGCGTGAAGGGACACAAAAAAAGTAAAAGTCCCGCAAAAGAAAAAATGATTACTGGATTAGTGACAATTTTTTTTATGGAAATTTTTCCGCTCAAAATAGCCATTCCATAAGTCCACAAAAGAATGTTAAAAACAACCAGGTAACCCATCAGGTAAAAAACACCCTTGTCACCAAAAACGCCCCGGATAAGTGGAATGCCAACAAAACCGCAGTTGGTAAAAACGCCAGCCATGCGCTCAATAATATTTAAATCACGCACTTCCTCTTTCTTAGAAAAAGTAAAAAGACTGCATACTAAAATCATAAGAATTTGTGAGACCAAAGCAAGCAGGGCAACAAAGCCCAGTTCCTTTAATTTTATTACATCAAATTCCATGTCAAAAGAATTCAAAATCAGGCAGGGATTTATAAAATACAAAAGCATCTTGCTCAAAAACTTTTGCTCACTTTCTTTTGCCTTGACGGCCTTTGCAAAAATAAATCCTGAAAGTCCCAGAAGACTCATTATGACCAGCTGCTTTAAAACCAGAAGGTACATCAATTTACTCCTTCGTAAACAAGTAAATCTTTTCCGTCAATAGTCACAGTAATTCCAGTTTCCAGGCACTTGATTGCCTTTCCCAGTTCTGCAATCCAAACCAAAGAAGGGTTTGCAGTTTTTATCAAATCACTTTGAATTTCATTCTGGCCCGTAACCACCACTCCATCAACAAGCTTTAAAATTGGAATCCAGTCTTCCGTAAGAACAGGGCACATAAGAATTTCCCCCTTCTTTTTGCGCAAGTGAGAAAGAGCCTCTGAAGGACTTTTTGCCTTTACAATGCGGCCGGTTTGTTTAGTAGACTCTTCCGGATGGCCGCCGCTTCTTCCCCTTGCCAGAACATTTCCAATCAGCAAAACCCTGACCGTGTTTACAGGAATTGGACTTTGCAAAGGAATGCCGGCACACAAAACAACTTTGTCACTTGTGTGAACCAGTCCCGAATCAATTGTAATTTTTACAGCATTTTGAATCATCTCTTCGCTGTCATCCGCAATCTTTGGAATGTACAAAGGAATAATTCCCCAGTGGATTAAAAGTTTTCTTTGAACATCTTCTTTTGGAGTAACGGCAATAATCAATTCCTTAGGACGGAAGGTGCTGATCATAGTAGCAGTGTGTCCGCTCAAAGTTGGAACAAGAATCGCCTGCGAATTTATGCTTTCTGCAGACAGGTAAGCCATTCTGGCCATCGACTGTCCGATTGTAGGATTAGAAATTTTTTGTGCAGCATTCAGCATCTTATCCTGGTACTCAGAACTTTCTTCTACAGTGCGCGCAATTCGTGCCATCATTTCCACCGCCTCAGCAGGGTAGGCACCGCTGGCAGTTTCTCCCGAAAGCATCACAGCATCGCTACCGTCAAAAATTGCATTCGCAACATCCGTCAATTCCGCGCGGGTCGGTCTAGGATTTGTAATCATTGAATCCAGCATTTGCGTCGCCGTTATAACAGGCTTACCATGTTTCCTGCAAACCGAAATAATCATTTTCTGTGCCAGAGGAATTCTTTCTGTCGGCAGCTGCACTCCCAAATCTCCGCGGGCAACCATCACACCGTCAGCCGCTTCTGCAATTTCATTTATATTGTTAAGACCTTCTTCACTTTCAATCTTAGCAATAATTTTCATATCCGAATTTAAAGCTTCCAGGTAGCGCCTTATTTCGTGAACCTCGGAAGCAAAACTTACAAAACTTGCCGCAATAAAATCGCAGTTCATTTCCACAGCAAAAGCAATGTCAGCCTTGTCCTGTTCGCTCATAATCGGAAGGTTAGCGTGCATGCCAATCAAGTTCACATTTTTTTTGCTGGAAATTTTTGCTGTGTTGGCAGCCTTAGTTACAATAAAATTTTTTTCAACTTTTTCTACATCCAGTTCCAAAAGCCCATCTGCAATTAAAATTTTTATGGCAGAAGGTTTAGAAGCAGAAGAAATTCTTTTTATTGCATCCTTCCAGTTTATAGAAATGACCGCCGGATTTTTTTCATCCGAAGCAGTGCAAAAAGAGTCATCAGTTTTTAAAATAACCTTTTCACCTTTTTTGATTACAATAGTTTTATTGTCAACAGTATTTCCCGTTCGAATTTCAGGCCCCTTGGTGTCCATCATCAGAGC
>CAVCWN010000144.1:0-2509 GCA_963605975.1 Desulfovibrionaceae bacterium
CGGAAGGTCTATATCAATAGAAATATTCCTTTTATAAACTTCAGACATCTGGTTTATATTTCTGGCAAAATCCTCCACAAAAGGAAGAAAATCAATATCTTCCAAAGAAGAAAGCCATTCTTTGTTGTCCAGTTTTACGTAATTAATCAAATCATTTATCATTCCTTCCAGCTGGTCTGCCTTTGTCTGCACAATCTGGATGGATTTTACAATTTGACTTGGATCCGTAACAACTTTATCGCTTATTGCCTCAGCATATCCCTTTATCAAAGCAACAGGTGTCCTTAAATCGTGGGAAATTCCCATAATGAATTTAGTACGCCTCTGCTGGTCATCTTTTAAAGATTCCCTCATCTTATCAAGACTTTGGGTTAGGGAAGTGATTTCATTCAATTGATTAACATTTGGAATTTCAAGTTTCGCATCCAGTTCCCCGTTTGCAATTTTAAGTGTATTTTTTTCAAGAACCGTGATGGAAGAAGTAATATTCCTTGAAGTCAAAATTACAATAATCACAATGAATATTTCAAAAAACAAAAGCCCCAAAAGTAAAGGAAGGTAGAGCTTGTTTATGAAAGGCTTTTTTTGAGACCCCGGCACCCTGGATCTTGTTATCGCAAAGATCGGACCTGCATCCTCAGCCATTTTTCCGTCAGGTGTCAACTGGGCATCATTCACAAGTGACTGAAATTGATAATCGTACTTGTTGTTTGAAGAATTTATCAGGGTAAAAATTTCGTAAAAATCAAGAGTGGAATTTACAGGCAACTCCGGAATGTTAGAAATGATGAATGTGTTCTTGTACAAAATGGCAGTTTGAACATTAGGAGGCAATTCCATTATCCTTTTTTCAATAACTTCCCATTCTTTTTGATCCAGCTGGTACTGGTTCAGCTGCCTTATCTGCTTATAGCCCTTTATAAGGTATCTTTGGGGCGAAGACATGTAGTGGTAAAGAGGCAAAGCCAAAGCCACCAAAAGAGGAATGATAACTATACCGGCTATCAAAAGCCTGAACTGCTTTTTAATTTGCATTTTTAAATTCCACCCCGGACAAATCAAAAATCACCAGAAGAAAATCCCTTAAATTTTCCTAAAATTTCGCATTTTCATCCAGACGGAACAAGTATCCCATTCCAAACATTGTGGTAATGTATTTTGGGTGTGAAGGATCATCTTCAATCTTTTTCCTTAAGCGCTGAATGTAAACTGCAACCGCAGTTATATCCCCAAACTGAGACTTCCATACGCCCTTATAGATAACTTCCGGACTCAATGGCTGACCTGCATGGCGGGCCAGAAATTCCAAAACTTCATATTCTTTTGTGGAAAGAGAAACCTTTTCAGAACCTCTTTTTAAAACACAACTGTTGCAAAGAATAGAATAAGGTCCAAAATTAATTGTTTCTTCCACACATGCTTCAGTTTCGTTTAAGCGGTGCAGTTTAGACTGAACACGGGCAACAAGAACCTTAGGGCTGAAAGGCTTAGTAACAAATTCATCAGCTCCCAGGCCAAGACCTGTAATAATGTCTTCATCAGCATCGCGGGCAGAAACAATAATTACAGGAATTGTTGTCTTATAATTTTTGCGGAAGTATTTTAAAAAATCCAAACCGCTCATTCCAGGCAAATTCAAATCCAAAAGAATTAAATCCGGAATGTAAGATTTTTCCAGAAGTGCCTGAGCCTCTTCTGCCGTTTCGCAAACTTCTGTTTCAAAGCCGCCATTTGTCATATACATATTAATGAGTTCAGACATTTCAGGAACGTCTTCAATAATCAAAATCTTGTTCTTCATGCCTTTAAGATTAATGCCATAAAGTCCAAATCACAATATTTTCTTTGTTATATTTTAAAGTGATAACACATTTTTTAATTTACTGTCATTTTAAGGGCGCATCCTGGGGCTTTAAGTGGCACAAAATGAATTTTTCTAGAATCTTTGCATTTTTTTACCATATTTTTTTCCCCTCACATCAATGCCCCAGGACCAGGCTTTCCGGGGTTACGGCTTTCGCCTTCAAAGGCGGCAGTCCGCCGCCTTCGCCTCCGGCGCCCCTACAATCCTTTGCGCACTTTTACACTTACTTCATTTCTTAAAAAAAATATCTTTTTTTTACTGAAAACTAAATATAATTGTAGAAATTCCGATAATTTAATAGATAAAGAGGATAAAATTCTTAAAGTCTTACTTGACGATTTTATGTTTACTGTAGAAAATGTAACCTATGATAGAACTTACTCGTCTTGATGGTAAAAGATACTGGATAAATCCTCATCAAATAGAAAGTATGGAAGAAAATCCTGATCTTACACTTACGCTTCTTTCAGGAAAGAAAGTAGTTGTAAAGGAAAGTCCCCAGGAAGTAATCCAGAGAATTGTGGATTACAGAAGAAAAATCGGACTTTTGCACCAGGAACTGTAAAAAATAGAAAATCAATCCTGCAAAACAGGTATTTAAGGGAGTCTCTAAAAATTGCAATTTTTAGAGATACCCTTATAGAT
>CAVCWN010000145.1:0-3241 GCA_963605975.1 Desulfovibrionaceae bacterium
GATATTACCTACCGTCTTTACGACTGGGGCCGGGGCCGCGAGTGCCATGTTGAAAAGGGAATTGCCTGCATAAAAAATTATGAAAACCAAAAGGTCATTCCTTTTCCTAAAAAATTTGAATGTCCTTATTTTGAAATGGAAGAAGTTTCTGTTGACGGCCAGTATTCTTATTCTGTAAAAGAAGGTGGAAGTCAAAAAAAGCCTAGCGACACAGAATTGCTTTTTGTTTTGGAAGGAAGCGGAAGTGTAAACGGCCAGCCTTGCAATACTGAAGACATTTTTGCCCTTGCCAGCGGAGAAAATGTGGCAGTAAGCGGAAAGCTTCGCATAATGAAAATAAGGGCTTTAGACGCTTAAGGGAGCCTCTAAAAATTGCAATTATTAGAGGCAACTTTGAAAACGCGACATTTTAAGTCTTTGTATTTCAAAGACTTAAAATTCGCATGTATCTCTAAAAAAGCATTGAAAATGATTTTTTAAAGATGCCCTTAAACTTTTCTATTCAAAAAATACCAGCCTGCTACGACCTCCTGTCGTGCTAGAATTGCATGGGCAATTCTAGCGGCTGGGTTAAAGAACGCGATCTCCTGTCGCAGTCTTTTTTTTAGACTGCAAAAAATTTAAATACGAAGGGCGAAGACCGCGCGCAGCAAGTGGCGGAAGGGCAGTTGAAGAAAAGACGGGATGCTGCAAAAAGAAAAAATTAAAAATTTGTATTTTCTTTAAAATCTAGCTATATTTAATGGCATGAATAATGAAGAAATTTCTGGTCTGCCTTCAGACCTGCAGCTTCCTGTAAAATTGAACATAATTCCTCTTGCCGGACGGCCTATTTTTCCGGGAATTTTTACTCCCCTGATGATAAATGCGACTGAGGATGTTAAAGTTGCGGAAAAGGCCTGCGAAAGTGACGGTTACTTTGGTCTTGTTTTGCTGAAAAACGAAGCAGAAAATCCAACTATGGCTGACCTTTACGATGTGGGCACCCTTGCTCATGTTATAAAAAAAGTGAATTTGCCGGATGGCGGGATTAATACTTTTGTTTCTACAATCAAGCGTTTTAAAATCAAAAAGACTCTTTCCTCTCAGTCTCCGATGCTGGCGGCTGTTGAATATCTGGATGACATTGTAAGTGATTCTTTTGAAATAAAGGCTTTGACCCGTGCGGTTATTTCTGAAATAAAGGATATTGCTGAATATAATCCTATGATTTCGGATGAAATAAGACATAATCTTGTAAATATTGACCAGCCCAGCAAAATTGCGGATTACATTGCTTCTTTTTTGAATATTGATAAAAAGGAACAGCAGAAAATTCTTGAAATCCTTGATGTAAAAAAACGTCTTGAACAAGTTATGATTTACATAAAAAAGGAACAGGAAATTTCACGTGTTCAGCGGAAGATTCAAAAACAGATAAATGACAATATTGAAAAAAATCAAAGGGATTTTTTCCTGCGCGAAGAATTAAAAAATATTCAGGAAGAACTGGGTGTTAATTCCGCTGGCGGAAAAAATGATTACAGTATTTTTAAAGAAAAAATTGATTCCTTTAATTTTACTGGCGAAGTGAAGGAAGCAGCTTACAGGGAACTGGAGCGCTTTCATATTCTGGATCCTCATGACCCTGAATATACTTCTTCTAGAAATTACCTGGATTTGCTGGTGAATTTGCCTTGGAATGATGAACCTAAGGAAAATTATACTCTTTCGGATGCGGAAAAAATTCTTAACCGTGACCATTACGGTTTGGAAGAAGTTAAAAAGCGCATTCTGGAATTTTTGAGTGTAAGAAAATTCAAAAATGATGGTAAGGGCTCTGTCCTTATTTTGTCAGGGCCGCCGGGTGTTGGTAAAACCAGTATTGGTCATTCCATTGCGGATGCCATGAAAAAGCCTTTCTTCCGTTTTTCTGTTGGCGGTGAAAGCGATGCTTCAAAAATCAAGGGCCACAGAAGGACTTATGTTGCTTCTATGCCTGGTGAAATTTTAAAGGGGCTTCAGATTACAAAAAGCCGGTCTCCAGTTTTTATGATTGATGAAGTGGACAAAATGAATTCTTCTTACCAGGGAAATCCTGCAGCTGCACTTCTGGAAGTTTTGGATCCTGAACAAAATTCAACTTTCCGCGACACTTATCTGGATTTGCCTTTTGATTTGAGTAATGTATTTTTTATTCTTACTGCAAATACTTTGGACACAATTCCTTTGCCTCTTTTGGATCGTGCTGAAATTATTGAACTTTCGGGTTACATCGATCAGGAAAAAATTGAAATTGCCAGAAAGTATCTTTTGCCAAAAAATCTTAAGAAAAATGGCTTTAAGAAAAATCAGGTAAAATTTACTCCAAAGGCTTTTTCTTTGATTACAAAGGAATATGCCCGTGAAGCTGGTGTCAGGAATTTTGAAAAGTGCATAGACAAAATAAACCGCAAGCTTGTAAAAGAAGAACTGGCCCTTTTGGAAGCAGACAAGTCGCTTGGCATTACTGCAGAAAACGAAAGTGAAATTTTACAGAAGGCTCTTGCTTCAAAGACTTTTACTATTGATGAAAATGAAGTAAGAAAATATTTGGGCAAGGCGGTTTTTGATGAAAGTCAGATAAAGACAGCAAGTCTGCCTGGAACTGCAATTGGCCTGGCGTGGACAAGCATGGGGGGCGACACTCTTTTACTGGAAGCTGTTTCTTTTGAAAGTGAAAAGGCTGGTCTTGTGCTTACTGGGCAAATGGGAGACGTTATGAAGGAGTCTGCTCAAATTGCCATGAATGTTGCAAAAATTTATGCGATTGAACATGGCATAAAAGACGCTGCCTGGTTTGAAAAAAATACTATTCATCTTCACATTCCTGAAGGGGCTACTCCAAAAGACGGTCCTAGTGCCGGCATTACCATGTGTACTTGTTTCCTTTCGCTTTTAAAAAATCAAAAGATAAAAGCGGATACTGCCATGACTGGCGAACTTAGTTTGACAGGTCAGGTTTTACCGATTGGCGGTTTGAGGGAAAAGACTGTTGCTGCCAAAAGAAATAAAATCAAGACAATCATTATTCCAAAGGCGAATGAAAAGGATCTTGAAGAAATTCCTGAAATTGTAAAGAAGGGAATAAAATTCATTCCTGTTTCTTATGCAAAGGAAGTACTTGATATTATTTTTTAGACACAGCAAACTTCTTTCATGCAAAGAATGGAATTGAATGAAATGGTAAAATCAAATGAAAAAAATGACAGCCAGATAGAGG
>CAVCWN010000146.1:0-11704 GCA_963605975.1 Desulfovibrionaceae bacterium
CCAGAATGACTATGACATCCGCTATTTAAAAGCCGCCCTTACTTTGAGTGCTGGAAAAGCAAATGAAGCAAAGGTTATTTGTGACGGACTTTTACTTGAATATCCAAAAGACAATGACATCCTTGAACTTTCCGCAGAAATTGCAAAAGCTCGCGGTGACAGGACAACGAAACAAGCAGCCCTTAAAAAAATTCTTGCGGATGACCCTTACAACGAAGCGGCAAATGTCAGTCAGGGGAACGAATACATCTACTTGAAAAAATACAAGACAGCGCAAACTTCTTTTACAAAAGCATTGAAGTCTAATCCAAAAAGCCAGGAAGCCCTTTTGGGAATGGGAATGACATCCTACTATCTAGAAAAAGATGACGAAGCAAAAGAATGGCTTAATAAATTGATAGAAGTAAATCCTGAAAATGCAATGGCCTATCTTTATTTGGGAAAACTGGCCTATGCAGACAATAAATACAAAGTCGCATTCGATTATGCCTCTAAAGCCGTAGAATTAGACAGTGAAAATTATGATGCCTGGATGGATTTAGGAACATACGAACGTTACCTTGGCCATTATGACAAGGCTGAAGAAGCATGGACTAATGCAATCAAGTTAAATCCAAACTACTTTTTGGCTTATGCTTACAGGGCAGGTCTTTACGATGAAAGAGACATGTATGCTAAGGCATTAAAAGATTATTCAACAGTAGTCACCTTAAATCCTGATTATTATTACGCCTACGAAAGCATGGGAGTCCTTGCCCTCCACGAAAAGGATTATGCAAAGGCAAGGCAGGCCTTTTTAAAGTGCCGCGAAAAAAATACAAGCAACATTTCTTACCCCCTTTTGATTACTTACTGTTACTACATGGAAGGAAATAAAGTTGAAGCGAAAAAATATTCTGATTCAGTCTTAAGAAAGATGGACAGGTCTACAATTGAATATTCCATGCTTCGTGTTTTCCATGATGAAGCCGGAGAAATGACATTGCCACAAAAAATTTCTTCAATTGAAAATGCAAACACTAAAGGAAAAATGTACTTCTATCTTGGACTTTTTTATGATATGTTTGGAGGAAGTCAATACGCCAAGGAATATTATTCAAAGGTTTTAAAAATGAACAGTCCGATGTTCTTTGAATACCGCCTGGCAGAATGGGGAATGGAAAGTACAAAAGATGAGTGATAATAACGAAAAAGAAATGAATGTAGAAAATCAAGTGGCAGAAAATCAAAATCCTTCTACACAAAAGTATTTAAAATTCGGTGACCGCCAGATAATCCTCGTAGGAACAGCCCATGTTTCGCAGGCCAGCATTGATGAAGTGCAGGCAGTTATAGAAAAAGAGCGGCCGGATAACGTTGCAATTGAACTTGACGAAAAGCGTCTTGCCAGTATGAAAGACCCTGAAAGCTGGCGCAAAATGGATATTATCAAAGTGTTAAAAAAACGCCAGGGATTTTTAATGCTTGCCAATATAGTTTTGGCTTCTTACCAGCGCAAAATGGGCAAAAAAGAAGGAATTCAGCCAGGGGATGAAATGATGGCCGCCATGAAAAAAGCGGAAGAACTTGGCATTCCTCAGACAATGGTTGACCGCCAGATTGCAGTTACACTCCGCCGTGCCTGGGCAATGAACGGCTTCTGGGGCAAGTGTAAGCTTCTGGCAGCATTAATCAGTTCCGCCTTTTCAAAAGAAGAAGCAACTCCCCAGGAAATTGAAAATCTTAAAAAGTCCAGTGAAATGGACAGTATGATGAATGAACTTTCAGAATATCTTCCAAAGGTAAAGAAAGTTTTAATTGACGAACGCGACCGCTACCTTGCCAGTAAAATTTGGGAAGCAAAAGGAAATAAAGTTCTTGCAGTTTTGGGAGCAGGACACTTGCCGGGAGTGCAATCTTATCTTGAAAAACTTGCAGCCGGTCAGGCAACAAGCGATGTTTCTGACATAGATTCAGTTCCTCCAAAAAAGACAATTTCAAAAATCCTTTCATGGGTCATTCCAGTTTTAATTGTTTTGTTGATTGTGGCTGGATTTGTCTTTGGCGGCCAGAAAAAAGGCTGGCAAATGCTCAGTTCATGGGTTTTGTGGAACGGAATACTTGCCGCAATCGGTGCAATAATCGGAGGAGCCCATCCTTTAACAGTTCTTGTTTCTTTTGTAGGCGCCCCTCTTACCTCCCTATGTCCATTCATAG
The DNA here is from genome assembly GCA_963605975.1 of Desulfovibrionaceae bacterium. GTDB lineage: Bacteria > Spirochaetota > Spirochaetia > Treponematales > Treponemataceae > Treponema_D. The sequence goes on from CAVCWN010000146.1 coordinate 2,197, forward strand.
GGATTGGAATTGTAGCCGGCCTTGTTCAAGCTGTCATCCGAAAACCAACCGTCGCTGACATGGAAACATTGCAGGATTCTGCCTCTTCTTTCAAGGGATTTTACAAAAACCGCATTTTGCGCATCCTGCTTATATTCATCTTGTCATCAATAGGCAGCTCCTTTGGCACATTCATAGCCGGTGCCTCTTTCGTAGCTGCAATAACCACTTTCTTTGACAAAATTGTCGACTGGGCAAAGAATCTTTTCTGCTGATTTTTTTGTGTGGATTTGTGATTTTTGGGATTTTAGGAAAGATGTGTTTTTTTTTTACATCCGCGGGCCCTGCTTACGAAACAAGCGCTGCTTTCCAAAAGCAGCCCATCTTATCTAAACAGACATTTCTTTCCAAACCACCCGCGGGCCCTGTTTACGAAACAAACACTTCTTTCCAAAAGCAGCCCATCTTACCTAAACAGACATTTCTTTCCCAACCACCCACTACTCCCCAAACAATTCCCTAACCATTCCCCCAATGCTTTCCACCACCGTCGCTCCTTCAATCTTTTCAGAAACCAAAGCCCTGTTAAATCCCAAATCATTTGCAGCCTTAAGGCGCTGCTTTAATTTTGTTACGGGGCGAATTTCACCTGCCAAAGACAATTCTCCTACAATGACAGTCTTGGCCGGCAAAGGAATATCTGCCCTGGCAGAATAAAGGGCCGCAGCCAAAGCCGCATCAATGGCACTTTCGGAAAGCTTCATTCCACCAGCAACATTTATGTAAATATCCTGGTCGCAAAAACGCAAACCACCTCTTTTTTCCAAAACAGCCGCCACCCTGCTGACCCTGGCCGAATCAACCTTATCAGAATAAACCCTGTTTAATGCCCCCTTAGCCGCCACAGTCAGAGCCTGAATTTCTACAACGAAAACCCTCGAACCCTCAAAAACCGGCACATAAGCAACACCCGGCGGCAAAGTTCCCTCACGCCTGGTTAAAAAAAGAGCACTCGGGTCTTTTACAGCCTTCAGCCCCTTTTCAGACATTTCAAAAATGCCCAGTTCATCCACAGAACCAAAACGGTTTTTCATAGCTCGTAAAAATCTTACTTCGTCATTATTCCTTTCAAAAGAAATAACAGTGTCCACCATGTGCTCTAGACTCTTAGGCCCGGCAATATTTCCATCCTTTGTAACATGTGCCGTCATAAAAAGCAGACTGTCCCTTTCCTTTACCCAGCCAATCAACTCATTAGCGCAATACTTTAACTGATTTATTGTCCCTGGAATAATTCCCGCCTCAACAGAATAGACCGTTTGAATAGAATCAATAATCACAGCCACAGGATTCAAATTTTCCAGGGCATCCAAAATGTCTTCCAGCCGCAGGGTACACAAAATTTCAAGATCATCTCTTGCAAGTCCCAGCCGTAAAGCCCTTCCCTTAATTTGACTTGCAGACTCTTCCCCGGAAACATACAAAACCCGCCCGGCCTTTTTTTCCAGCAAAGCCGCCGCCGTTTGAATCAAAAGGGTAGATTTACCAATACCCGGTTCGCCGCCAATAAGAATGGCACTTCTTTTAGTAGCCCCGCCGCCTAAAACCCGGTCAAATTCACTGCTGCCGGTAGAAAGCCTTTCCTGCGAAGTCATTTCAATTTTTCCCAAAGGAAGAGGTTTCGCCTTCAGACTAGTCCCATCCCCCTTCATCAAAGCCGCATTCGCATTAGGGTCATTTACATGCTCTTCCATCGTATTCCACTGCCCGCACGAAGGACATCGTCCCAGCCAAGCCGGTTGCGTATACCCACAGGCAGAACATTTATAAACCACAGAAAGCCTTTTTTTAGCCATATTTTTCTCCACAAAAAGTATTTACTAAAATAATATGTAATAAAAATTCAAAATTTGCAAAAAAAACAGACTTTTTTAAAATTTTTTTTTATCTGGGCGTATCCCTCCACTTCGCCTGCGGCTCCGTTCCGGGCCGGGCTTTGCGGGGTTCCGGCTTTCGCCTCCAATATTTTTTGCTTTATTTTCTTTCCACATATAAAAAATCAATTTTTTTTCAAAAAAAAATCATTCCCAAAAGAAAAATTCCTCAAAAAATCCGCAAAAAACATCGCCTGCGGCGCCCCTACAATCCCTTACGCAATTACCACTTAATTCCTAAACCAAAAAATCCTGCAAAATTCTCCGCCTTCGCAGCACAGCTGCTCAGGTGCCTCGCTCAAAACTCACCTCGTGAGTTTTGCCGGCAGAGCCGTCGCTCGTTACCTTACGCAATTACCACTTAATTCCTAAACTAAAGGATCCTGCAAAATTCTTCGCCTTCCTGGTGAAATCCCTCATAAACGAAACAAATTTCCTTTAAAAATCCACTTTTTCTGTTAAAAAAATTGTTATTCAATAAAAAAAATGAAAAAAAATTTTTTAAATTCCTTGACTTATAAATTAGAAAGTTCTATATTAAAGACAGCTTGTAAATAAGCTGATAAACTCTCTCCGATGTCGAGGAAACTCGACGGTAGCGCCTTTGATCCCGAAAGGGACCGGGGGTGCTATTCTTTTAAAGACCTGCCTTTTTTATAAAAAATCCATAGAAAATCAATTTTTTTATAAATCCTTCAAAATAAAAATCCTTTTGTGCTTGAAAGGAAAAAAATCCTTCTTTACAATATGGGGCAAATCCACAAAAAAGAGGACTTTATGATTACCTGTGACAAAGCAATAGAAGCAATTCTTCATTCCTATAAAGACTACGGCGGAATAAATCTTGATGAAGCCAGGGCTTTTCCTAACCGCCAGAACGTTATTTCAATTTTGCAGGATGTTCAGTATTTAATTTTTCCAGGTTTCCGTACTGCAGAAAAAATAGACAGTGAAACTGTCCGCTTTGTTGTTGGGGAACGTGTAAACCGCATAATTTCCATGCTTACCCAGGAAATAAAAAAAGCCCTTGCTTACGTAAGCGACAAAGGTGACTCTTCCAAATGTTTTGAACTGGCAGAAGCTGCTGCCCGCGCCCTTGTAGAAGAAATTCCTGAAATCCGCAGAAAACTTGCAATGGATGTGCATGCAATGTTCATGGGAGATCCTGCTGCAAAATCCGAAGAAGAAGTTATTGTTTCTTACCCTGGCGTAGAAGCGGTTATGGTTTACAGAATTGCGCATTTTCTGTGCACAATCGGTGTGCCTGTAATTCCTCGCATTATGAGTGAACATGCCCACAATAAAACTGGGGTGGACATAAATCCTGGGGCTAAAATAGGTGACAGTTTTTGCATTGACCATGGAACAGGTGTCGTTATTGGCGAAAGTTGTGAAATTGGTAATAACGTAAAGCTTTACCAGGGGGTAACTCTTGGCGCCCTTAGTGTAAAAAAAGAATTGATGAACAAAAAACGTCATCCTACAATCGAAGATAATGTTGTCATTTATGCAAATGCCACAATCCTTGGCGGCAAAACTGTTATTGGCAAAAATTCGATTATAGGCGGAAATACCTGGGTCACAGAATCTGTCCCGGAAGGAACTGTTCTTACTAATAAGGATTGATGTTTGCCGGATTTTGTTAAGTGATTTTTTTAGTGCTTCCTTTTGTTTGTAAAATCCGGGGAAAAATCTCCAAAAATCGCAAAAATCCTTTAAAATTTCAATAAATTTTGCCCAGATGATTTTGAATTCGGTTGACATGTAAAATTATTTCATATATATTTTTGAGACATGTTGAAAACCCTCCATTTTGGCAGATGAGTTTTAAGGGTTTGTGCTCTTATAGCTCAGTCGGTAGAGCACATCGTTGGTAACGATGAGGTCAGCGGTCCGAATCCGCTTGAGAGCTTTTCAATATAAACAAAGAAGGAGCTTTATATGGCAAGCAAGAAAAAGTCAGCCGTAGAAATTATTGCTTTACAGTGCACAGACTGCAAGCGCAAAAACTATACAACATACAAGAACCGCAAGAACATTACTGGTAAACTTGAAAAGAATAAGTATTGTCCTTTCTGTCGCAAGTCTGTTCTTCATAAAGAAACAAAGGCTAAATAATTTAGCTGAATGTGTGTGGCAGGCCTAGCCTGCTGCAGGGCTGTTTTGTTTAACGGCCAGTCTTTGAAATGTTAAAATAAGCTTTGCAAAATCTGCAGGGTTTATATATTTAGGTCAGTAGCTCAGTTGGTAGAGTCCCGGTCTCCAAAACCGGTTGTCGCGGGTTCGAGTCCTGCCTGGCCTGTTTTTTTTAACAAAAGGAGTTGAACTAAAGATGAAAAAGTTTTTCCGTTTTTGTAGAGAATGTGTTGGAGAACTCAAGAAAGTAACATGGCCAACTCGTACTCAGGTAATTGATTCCGTAAAGGTTGTATTAATTTCTACAGTAATTTGTGCAATCATCCTTGGTGCTCTTGACTGGGCATTTACTACTGGATTGCAGAAAATCTTCGGTTAATTCAATTTGAATTTTTAGTCAGCAGATTTTAGTCTGTTCTTTGGGAGTCAGAAAGAAATGTCAAAAAACTGGTATATTCTTAGCGTTTTCACTGGTTACGAAAAAAAGATCGGCCGCACAGTTCAGCAGTATATTGATGAAGGTAAAGTTGATTCAAATATTCTTTCTGATGTAAAGGTTCCAAGCAGACAGGTTACAAAAGTAACAATGGTGACTAACAAAGTAGGTAAGAAGGTTCCAAAGGAAGGTGCAAAGCCTCATCTTGTAGATGAACTTACATATCCTGGATATGTTCTTGTCGAAATGGATTTGCCTCCAATCGGCTGGAAAGATGTTTGTAATACAATTAGAAGAATTCAGGGTGTTACAGGTTTTGTAGGAACAGCGCCTTCTGAACGTCCTAGACCAATCACTGCTGCTGAAGCCAAGTCAATGTTTGCTTCTGATGATGATGTTAAGAGTGAACAAAAGGCTCGTATCGAACAGAATTACGAAACTGGCGACAGGGTAAAAATTACCAGCGGTCCGTTTGTTGGTATGGCTGGTGAAATCACAGAAGTTAATGCTAGTACGCGTAAACTTAAGCTCAATGTTGAATTCTTTGGCCGAACAACTCCTCTTGAAATCGGCATTGATGAAGTTGAAAAAATGTAATAGAGAGGCCTGCGCTTTGTGGCAGGCTTTTACTGTTTATAAAAAGCAGTTTTGACTGCTTTCTTCAGGTGGATTTTCTGAAATCTGCCCCTGTTCTATGATAGATTGAGGCTAAAAAAGCCTTTTTCTTAATTTGGGAGAAGTGTAAGTCCGTTGGACATAGGCACTTCGCTAGATTATGGCTCTGCATGGCAACCATAGTCACACCAATGTAAGGAGATACATTATGGCCACAAAAAAGGTAACCGCTGTTATTAAATTGCAGTGTCCTGCAGGATCTGCAACACCAGCACCACCTATTGGACCAGCTCTTGGACCTCACGGAGTTTCTGCACCAAAGTTCGTACAGGAATTCAATGACCGCACAAAGAGCATGGAAAAGGGACTTATCATCCCTGTAGTTATCACTGTTTATCAGGACAAATCTTACACATTCATCCTCAAGACACCTCCTGCAGCTGTTCTTATTAAGAAAGCAGCTGGTTTACAGAAGGGTGCTGCAAATCCTCTCCGCGATAAAGTTGGAAAGCTTTCAAAGCAGGCTCTTGAAGAAATTGCTAAGCAAAAGCTCCCTGATCTTAACGCTAATGACGTTGAAGCAGCAAAGAAAATCATCGCCGGTACAGCACGCAGTATGGGCGTAGAGGTGGAGGCTTAATCGATGAAACACGGAAAAAATTACCGCAACGCATTGACAAAGTATGACAGCGCAAAATCTTATGACGTAGCAAAAGCTTGTCAACTTGTTAAGGATCTTCACTATGTTAAGTTTGATGAAACAGTTGAACTTTCAGTTTCACTCAAGCTTGAAAAGAACCAGACTGTAAGAGACACTCTGGTATTCCCACATCAGTTTACTGGTGAAAAGCGCGTTCTTGTTTTCTGTAAGGAAGACCGTGTAAAGGAAGCACTTGATGCAGGTGCTACATATGCTGGTTCTACAGAATATTTGGACAAGGTAAAGGGCGGCTGGCTTGACTTTGATGTTGCAGTTGCTACACCAGATATGATGAAAGATGTTGGACGTCTTGGTATGGTTTTGGGCCGCAAGGGTCTTATGCCTAACCCTAAGACAGGAACAGTAACACCTAACATTGCAGCAGCTGTTGCAGAACTCAAGAAGGGACGTACAGAATTCCGTGCTGACAAAACTGGTGTTGTTCACATTCCTGTTGGAAAGGTTTCTATGGACGCTAAGGATACAGCTGAAAACGTAACAACTTTCCTTGCTGAACTTGACCGCAAGAAGCCTGCTGATGCTAAGACAGACTTTATCCGTTCTGTTTCTATCAGTTCTTCAATGGGCCCTGGCATTTGGGTTTCATTCAATGAAGGAGACGAAGAATAATGGCAATCAAAGCAAGTAAACCACAGCCAGCTAAAACAGCTGCAATCGAAGAAGCAAAAAAAGTCCTTTCTGACTATGAAAATTTTATTTTCGTAGACTATCGTGGACTTACAGTTGAACAGATTACTAAACTTCGCGCTGGACTTCGTGAAAAGAATGCACAGCTCAAGGTTTTCAAGAACAACTTCGCTAAGGTTGCTTTTGATGAACTCAAGAATGACGAAGTTGCACAGTACCTTTCTGGTCCAACAGCAATCGCTCTTGTAAAAGAAGATGCTAACGAATCTGCAAAAGTTCTTTTTGACTTTGCAAAAGATACTCCTGCCCTTGTTATAAAAGGTGCATGGGTAGAAAATGAAATTTACGATGCTGCAAAAATCGAAGCACTTTCAAAGTTGCCTGGAAGAAAGCAGCTTATCGCAATGCTCATGTCTGCAATCAATGGCCCGGCAAGAAAACTTGCTGCTACTTTGCAGGCTTATGCTGAAAAACTTGAAAAAGAAGGTCCTGCAAAGGCTGCACCTGCAGCAGAAGCAGCTCCTGCCGAAGCTCCAGCAGCAGAGGCTCCAGCTCCAGCAGCTGAGTAAGTTCTTCAAAAGAATTTGTTCAGCAGGATTTAGCAAATGTTAAATCCTCAGTGGAATTTTTCAAACTGCGGTAAGGCTTCTATGTGCTGATTACTTTCCGCAGAATACCTGCAAAAGCAGGCCCGATAAATGCAGACAAAAAAGGACAGTTTGTTCTTACTGCAGCGGAATCAATTAATTTGATCTAGAAAGATCATGGAGAAGACAATTATGGCACTTTCAAATGACGAAATCCTCGAAGCAATCGCTAACATGACAGTTCAGCAGGCAGCTGACCTTGTAAAAGCAATGGAAGAAAAATTTGGTGTATCTGCAGCAGCTCCTGTAGCAGTAGCAGCAGCAGGTCCAGCAGCAGCTGCTGAAGAACAGACAGAATTCACAGTTACACTTGAATCTGTTGCAGCAGACAAAAAGATTGCAGTTATCAAGGCTGTTCGTGCAATCACAGGTCTTGGACTTGGTGAAGCAAAGGCTCTTGTTGAAGGCGCTCCTAAGACAGTTAAGGAAGGCGTTTCTAAGGCTGATGCAGACAAGATGATTGCTGATATCGAAGCAGCTGGTGGTAAGGCATCAAAGAAATAATTGCTTAATGCTTCAGAGCGGAATCATTATAAATGAAGGTGGTGGTCTTAAAGGGCCACTTCCAGCAATTTAGTTTTTCAAATATAGCTTCGGGAAAATTAAAGCCATTGTGGTTTGGATTTTTTCGAGGCTATAGGCGTCTAAAAAACTCTTGCAGGAAAGTTTTTTTTAAGCCTTTAAACCCTAAATCTTGCACGGTATTGAACTACCGCAGGACACGAGTTCTTGTGCTGAGCGAAGTTTTTGCTTGTAGCAGTTCTTGGTGTACCAGTTCCCCCAATCAAGAGGAAATTGATGTTTGCAAAAAGCAAAAAAATTGAACGTCAGTATTTCGGAAAAGACATTAAAGATTTTATGGAGCTTCCGGATCTGATTGACATCCAGCTTTCATCTTATGAAAGTTTTATCCAGAGAAAAAAAATTGAAAATCATGAAGAACTTGAGTGTCAAGGTCTTGAAGATGTTTTCCAGTCTACTTTCCCAATCACAAGTCCAAATGAAGACATGGTTTTGGAATATGAAGGTTATGAACTTGATTTTGCCGGAATCAAAAATGATGAACTCCAGTGCAAGAAAAAGGGACTTTCATACGGCGTGCCTCTTAAAGCCCGCATTAATCTGACATTCCTTCAAACTGGTGCTATTCTCCAGAAAGATATTTATATGGGTGATGTGCCTCTTATGACTGACCGTGGTACCTTTATTATCAATGGTGCAGAACGCGTTGTTGTAAGCCAGATTCACCGTTCACCTGGAGTTATATTCCAGAATGAAAAAGATAAAGGCGTTTTTTCCAGCCGCATTATTCCTTATCGCGGTTCATGGCTGGAATTTGAGATCGATCCTAAAAAGGAATTGATTTACGCAAAGATTGACCGCAAAAAGAAAATTCTTGGTACTATTTTCCTTCGCGCACTTGGTTACTCAAGTCGTGAAGAAATCATTCGCTCTTTCTATGAAGTGGAAGATATAAACGTACCTTCGGATGCTGCAAAAAGAGAAGCTCTTGTGGATAAGGTTCTTGCCAGCGATGTTATGGTAACAGATGCAGAATCTGGTGAAGAAAAGAAACTTTTCCGCGCTGGAGATAAACTACATCCTCATGATCTGGATGATTTGCACGCAAATAATGTAAAGACAATTACAGTTATCAAATTTGATACCCGCAATCCTAAAATCAGAAAAGAAAAGCAGGGAAAAAATCTTTCACTCAACAGCGAAATGATTGTTAACTGCTTTGAAAGAGAAGAAATTGAATTCTCGAAGGAAGGCGGAGAAATCAAAGATGAACCTACAAGAGAACAGTGTATTACTAAAGTTTACAGTGTTCTTATGCCAGGCGAACCAATCACTTATGAAAATGCCATCAAGGATCTTGAAAGCATGTTCTTTAACCCAAGACGCTATGATCTTGGCCGTGTTGGTCGCTATAAAATCAACAAGACACTGGATTTTAAAGAAGAAGTTGAAGATACAGTTCTTGTAAAGGAAGATATTATTCAGACGATGAAGCACTTGATCGAAGTTTACATCAAGGATGCTCCTTTGGATGATATTGACCACTTGGGTAACCGTCGTATTCGTTCTGTAGGTGAACTTCTTACAAATCAGTTTAAGTCTGCATTTGCCCGCATGGAACGCATCGCAAAAGACCGCATGAATGTTAAGGAAACAGAAACTTTAAAGCCACAGGATCTTATTTCCATTAAGCCTATTGTTTCTGCAGTGCGCGAATTCTTTGGTTCGTCACAACTTTCTCAGTTCATGGATCAGTGTAACCCACTTGCTGAACTTACACATAAGCGTCGTCTTAACGCTTTAGGTCCTGGTGGTCTTTCACGTGACCGCGCAGGTTTTGAAGTCCGCGATGTTCACTATACACACTACGGCCGCATGTGCCCTATTGAAA